>JAEYYQ010000173.1 GCA_023428365.1 Pseudomonadota bacterium
GGTCTGGCTCTTAAGGCGGGTAACGGCCTCGTCGAGCACCGCCTTGTCGGTGGCAGCCTCGCGGCGCAGTTGCTCAAGGCGTAGTTCGTCGCTGCGCAGTCGCGTCAGGTCTGCGCGAATAGCATCCATGTTTTTCTGCAGCACCTCCGTCCGGCTCGCCGCAAAGCGCGCCTCGGCTTCCGTGCTGTGCACGATGCGCGAGGCTTCTGCGGCGATCTGGCCCTCGATCGCTGCCACTTCGCTGTTCCAAACGACCGGCTTGGTGATGGCCGCGTTCAAGTTGTCCTTGAGCCTCAAGATGGATGCGGAAGCGAGCACTTCGGGCGCGGTCTCCAGAGTGCCCGCCTCCTTCATCGCGGCGAGCGCCTGGGCACGCGTTTGCATTTCCACGGCGCGGATGCGCGTTTGCGCATACTCGGTGCTGAGAGTGGCGAGCTGTCCCTCGAGCGAGAGTTGAGCGCCGCCGTCCATAAGTCCGGTCGTGAGTAGAAAGCTTTCGACAGCACGCTCAGAGCCAGTAAGCTTCGTGCGCAGCAACTCGACGCGCTGCGCAAGCCAGGACGACTGGCCCAGCAAGGCCGCGCGCTTGCGGGCAAGCTGGTCCTCGATGTACGCAGCCAACAGGGTCTCGGCCAGCGCAGCGGCCTTCCGCGGGTCGGCGGAGCGATAGCCTAAGTGCACCGTGTAAGAACGACGATCGCGCGAGACGTTGAACCGTGCCTGGAGGTTTCGTCGTACGTCCGCCTCGGTGGTAGGCTTGGCACTCCAGAACTGCCACCAGCTATGGCCAAACTCGGGATCCTCCATCAGGCCGGGGCGCGCGATCACGGCGCTAGCGAGCGCCGGTGAAGTCAGCATGTCTATTTCCGACTGGACGGCGTTATCGTCGAGCGGCTGACGCAGGTGTACGACGTGTTCGCCGGAGGCATTGAGTTCCGCAGAGCGCAACACGATGGTCGCGAGGGACTCATAGCGGCGCGGAAGGAACGGCCACGCGGCCGCTGCGGCGACCGCGACGATGAGGAAGCCGGTGAGGAAACGTCGTACCTCCCGCCAGGATGTGTCGGCGCCTGCTGCAGCCGGCGCGCAGGCTTGCTCGGGAGGGGGGGGCAGGCGGTCCAACGACAAACGTCTCACTTGATGCCCACCCGAGCCATCCAGCATCACAAACCTCGAAACCATGGGAAGCGGTGACGATCCACCGGTGCTGTACCAGCGCCGGCATGCGCAGCTTCGCCACCCGGTTTCGACACACGCACGAGCGAGTAAAGGCGCATGCGCAGGGAGGAGGGGATCAGGCGGAAGACCCCATACATTGTGCTGGTGATTAGAAATTCGGGCCAGTTCAGGAAACCGGCACGGCGGTATTCCGAGCGAAAGCGGATCTCGTCCATCAAGTATGTGAGGCCGCCACGCCGCCGGCTGAGGCTGAGGCCGGTGCGGAAACGCAAGAGCGGTTTGGGGATCACGTGCAAGCGTGCGCCTGCCAGCACGAGGCGGTTGAACAGGTCCCAGTCCTCCAGCGTCAGATATTTGGTTCGGTACCCGCCGACTTTGCGGAGCATCTCGCTGCGTATGAATGTGGTCGGATGGATGATCACGTTGCGCCAGCGGAGTGCGCGGGCCACAGCAGCATGCGTGGTGGGCGATGCCTTGATACGTGACGGCGTGCCATCGTCAAAGAATTCCTCGCACCATGACGAGATGAGGTCGACGTCGGGATGTGCCCGTGCGTAAGCGAGTTGAATGGCGAGACGATCGGGTTCGCTGATGTCGTCGCTGTCCATGCGGACGATGTACGTGCCCGTGCAGTGCTCGAGGCCCGCGTTGAGGGCGCCAGGCAGACCGCGGTTGTGCGGCAGGCGGACGATCACCAGCTGCGCCCGCGGATCGGACGCATAACGGGCTACGACCTCCTCAAGACCTTTGCCGATCGGGCCGTCGAGAACCAGCACCACACTGTCGGGCCGTACTGTCTGAGAAAACAGGCTTTCGAGGCTGCTGGCGAGATACTCGGGTTTTTCCTTCGCGTAGCACGCCATGAGGACGCTGACGGTTTGTGGCGCGTTGTCATTATGCTCGCGCGGCGTCGACGGTGATGTGTCGTCCGGGTTATCTCTGGGCATCATGTCAGTGCTATCGAGGGTGTCGCTCAACTTGCACCTCTCTGGGAAAACACCGCACGAGGCGTGCGGAAAAGAATCTTGATGTCCTGCCAAAGGCTCCAGGTGCGCACGTAGTGATCATCCATCGCGACCTGCGCGGTGTACCCGATCGTGTTGCGGCCGCTGACCTGCCAGAGCCCCGTTATTCCAGGGCGCACGCTCGTGTAGAGCGCACCGCTCACCGGTCCATAGAGATGCTCCAGCTCGTATTCGACGATAGGTCTGGGGCCGACCAGACTCATGTCGCCCTTGATGACGTTGATGAGCTGCGGCAGCTCGTCGAGGCTTGTGCGGCGCAGGAAAGCGCCAACCGGCGTTATACGAGGATCGAAGCCGAGTTTCTGCCGGCTTGCCCACTCCACTGCAGCTTCAGGATGATAAGACAGGTATTCTTCGAGGCAATCCGCTGCATCGACGATCATCGAACGGAATTTAAGGCAACCGAAGAGGGCGCCACCCAGCCCGACGCGATCCTGCTGGTAAAATACCGGTCCACCATCAAGCGCAACGACCAGGGCCACCAGCACGCACAGCGGCAGCGTGAGCGCGAGCAGGACCACCGCCCCCCCCATATCGATTATTCGCTTGGCGATGAGAGACAGGCGACGGGCAATTGAAACGCTGGAAACTGTCTCGACCTTGCTGAAGGGAGGCTCTGTTGACGTGTTGGTGGGCGGAGCTGGCGGTTGCACGACAGACATTTTGGTCATGGCGGTTGCCTATTCCACCATAACCTTTGGATCGCAGACGCTGGCGATTCCAATAACTAAAATAGTTCCGCACATTAGTTGCCTCCATTGCCGTCGCTATTTTTGACGACAAGCGTCAATCGGCTCGTAAAAAACAATATCGGCATTGAGCATTCACGCTCGTTGCATCGCAAGCACGCAAAGCATGTACGCAAAACGTCTGACAAAATCGGCCGATTATAAGCTTTATGTTCTTTTCAACGCGGAAAACGCAAAAGGAGTAGATCAGATAAAGTAGGGGTAATGAGAATATGGCGGAGAATAGTATCGCGTAGGGCGTAAGTCGAAATGGCCGTGCTCGGTGAATTGACTTGGCAATCGCGCCGGGCAAGGTTGAAATTACAATCGCAGGGCCCCGTGCAATGAAAGTTCCCTTTTATCGCCATCAGTTGACAGCGGATGACGCAACCGCAATTGCTGCGGTGCTATCGACACCGATCCTCACGTCGGGACAAGTCGGGCGTGATGTCGAGGCGCAGATCGCCGCGTTATTTGGCGTAAAGGACGCTCTTCTCGTTAACAGCTGGACCAACGGGGCGATTGCCTGTCTGCTTGCGATGGATATTGAGCCCGGCGACGAAGTGATCATCCCTGCGATGACATTCATTGCCACGGCGAACGTTGTCGAATTGCTCGGCGCGAAGCCGGTATTCGTGGATGTCGATCCCCTGACCCTGATGATGACACCGGAAGCTGTGAATGCGGCAATTACAGCGCGCACCAAGGCGGTAATTCCGGTGCACCTCTATGGCCAGATGATGGATGTCGCAGCGCTGCGCGAGGCCATCGGACACGGCATCAAAATCATCGAGGATTGCGCCCACAGTTTCGAAAGCACGCTTAACGGCGATAGGCCGGGAACGCATTCCGATGCGGCAATTTTCTCATTCTATGCCACGAAGAATGTCACCTGCGGCGAGGGCGGCGCCATCATTACGCGCGATCCGGATCTCGCTCATCAATTGCGCATCACGCGCCTGCACGGTATGTCAGCCGGCGCCATCGATCGCTACCGCACGGGCACATATACCCACTGGGACATGCCACGGCTTGGCGTCAAAGCCAACCTTCCCGATCTGCTGTCGGCTCTGCTTCCGGCGCAACTGAAACAGTTGGACTCCAAACTCGAGCAACGCACTCTTCTTGCCCAGCGGTATCAGCAGGCATTCGAATCCGAACTGGAGATCGGCACGCAAGTGAGAATCCCCGGCGCTAAGCACGCCTGGCACTTGTTCACAATCTGTGTGCCGCCAGATTTGCGCGATCCTTTGATGCTGGCGCTGAACGCAGCAGGTATCGGCTGCGCGGTCAATTTCCGTAGCGTGCCGACCATGACCTACTACCGCGAGAGTTACGGCTACACCCCGGCGCATTTTCCCATCAGCGAAATCTGGGGTTCAGGAGTCATCAGTCTACCGCTTTTTCCCGGACTGACGGCTCAAGAACAGTCTTATGTGATCGACATAGTAAGGCGGGAGCTTGCGTCGCTGGCTCGGCGTGCAGCCTAGCTTAAGGCAAGCGTCAATTTGTTTCGGAGTTCTCACACATGGCGCGGCTGCTTATTACCGGTGCTGCTGGTTACATCGGGTCTGTTCTTGTCGCAGAGGCTCTCAAGGCGGGGCACAAAGTCGTTGCTCTTGATCGCTTCTTTTTCGGTGAGGATGTGCTCGGAGACTACGCGCGTAAGCCAGGGTTACGGCTCATCAAGAAAGACATCCGTGATGCCGCTCCGGAGGACTTCAAGGGCATCGATGCCGTCATCGATTTGGCAGCACTCTCGAACGATCCCGCAGGCGATCTCGATCGCAGCCTGACACGCTCGATCAACTGCCGAGGACGAATTCATGTAGCGCATACGGCAAAGGCTGCGGGTGTTCGCCGCTATGTGATGTCGAGTTCCTGCTCAGTGTTCGGCTACAGCAGCCAAAAGCTTACCGAAAATAGTCCTTGCACCCCCCAAACCGAATATGCGCGCTCCATGCTGGATGCCGAACGCACCATTCTCAGGATGGCCGACGGTCGCTTCTGTTCATCGGCTTTGCGGCTGTCGACGGTATTTGGCTTATCGCGCCGCATGCGTTTCGATCTGGTCGTTAACACGATGACGAAAAGCGCCGTTAACACCAATAAGATCGTGGTAACAGGCGGTGGCAAGCAGTGGCGCCCTCTGATCCACGTGCGGGATGCAGCTCGCGGCTTTCTCCATCTTATCAATCAACCGGTCGACAGCATCTCAGGTGAAGCCTTCAATATCGGCCGCGACAACTACCGCATGAGCCAGCTGGCATTTGCAGTGCGCGAAGCTTTGCCAATCGCACTGGCGATCGAGATCAAGCCCGAAACCAACGATACGCGCAGTTATCGGGTGTCGTTCGCTAAGGCGAAGAAGGTGCTCGGATACGCGGCGCAACAC
>JAEYYQ010000188.1 GCA_023428365.1 Pseudomonadota bacterium
CGCGCGCCGTCTACGAAGATGTTGCCAGTCGCGCTGAAGCCGCGAATGTTGAACTGGTTGCCGCCAGCGGCGAACCCATTCTCGCCGGCATCGAAGGTAATGCCTGGTGTATTCTTGAGCGCCTCGACCAGCGTTTGCGAGTTGCGCTCCCGCAAGATCTGCTGCGGAATAACCGTCACAGTCTGCGGCGTGTTGAGCAACGGCGCCGTAGCTTTGGGTGAAGAAAGTTGGTTGACCTTGTAGCTGTCCTGGGACTGCTCGCCATCGCCACTGCCTTCATCGGTGGCACCCTCGACCGTGATGCCATCAAGCGCAATGCTGCCTTGCTGCGCATGGGCCGGTCCTGCAAACGCGGCAGAGAGCGCCAACAGAGGAACCAACCCAAGCGTATTCCGGATCGAGGAGACCGCTTCGGCCCCCGTGGTATCTGGTATCGTTGCAACCATGCTCTTAGTCATTGATCTTGCCCCCACCCACATCGATCTACGCGCACGCAATTAGCCGCCCGCGAGACGATATTCGTGCCACTGTGTTGTCTGGATTGCCTGGTGCCTATGGAGGCGCTGGGTAGGCCGCCTGAAGAGCAGCGTGGGCACATTCGGGAATCTATACTGTGTTTGTCAACTATGAGGCGGGAGTGAGATCGTGAAGTCTGCGCTGTGCTACATTTTTATCACTGTGCACGGGATCTTGACTCGGTGCCTTCAAGCGAATTCGGCAGTCGGATGATAGCTGCATTTCTCCGTCGGTGCCTTCAAGACGGAACTGCTCCGCGCTCGCGTATCGATTGCGCCAATTTGCGCACGCGCTGATCGCTATGCCCCGATAGCAAATGCGTGAGCTCATGGCTGAAACCAGCGGGCGCTATTGCGGTCACTTTCTCAAACCACATGATCGCAGCATCAATGTCACCGTCCTCTAGCAGCCACCGAGCGATGTGAAATTGGCCGCGAAAACATCCGCGGCGTGCCGCGCGCAAATACCATCGCCGCGCCGCGGTGACCTTGATGGGGCCGCGCCAGCCCTGCTCAAGGGATTGCCCGATGGTGGTCATTGATTTTGGGTTGCCGCGTCGAGCCGACCGAACCAGCAGAGCTAACGCCTCGTTGACGACAGCAGGCGATGCAGCCTCCTGCAACATCAGACACGCGAGATTGAAGCAACCCCACGGATCACTATCGTCAGCGGCAATGCGATACCAGTAAACTGCTTCCATGCTGTCGGCGGGTGTTCCGAGGCCAAGCTCGTAGCACCGCCCAACCATATTCGCGGCTTCGATATTGCCGGCGCGCGCCGCCAGCTTGAACCAGCGCAACGCAGCTTCGGCATCTTTCGCTACGCCATGTCCGGTCAGCAGCATGTGCCCCCAGATGAGCCGGGTCTGAGGATCTCCGCCAATCGCTGCGTTCCGAGCCCAATCCGCCGCACGTTCCGGATCGTCGGCCATAACCTGCGCGTACTGATCGGCAGTCACCATGACGCGCAGGGTCGGCGCAATACTGCGCCAATCGAACGGCTCTTGGATCTCGGCGGAGGACATTACAAAAATTTGGCCCAGCCGTGGATTGCAGCGTTAGTCGCGCACCAGCGATCCATGACGCTCCGGATTATGGCTGCGAACGTCCTCGAGGGCTTTGAGATCACTGGGTTGAATTGCATCTGGTTGCCTCAGTCCGTCACGCGGACGCACTGAGCTTGTGTTGTGCAATTGGGTGGCTGGAGCGATACGCAGCGTGACTGCCGATGCACGATCAGGGAAACTTGAATTAGTTGACTGAGTACGTCAACAAATTGGCCAAACCGTACGCACTTGTCAAATGTGTTATGTACGCATCCTCGCGCGATTTTGAGCTTGGCCCTGGCCGCATCCAGCCCTCAAGCAGCTCGATGCCGAACAGCAAGGCCTGAAGGCGTATGGGCGGAGATCTTGACACGAGGTTGCGTGTATACATCGCGTGGAATAAGCGGTAGCAAGGCCGTCCAAACCGTCGAATAGCCAATAGCCCATCGCCATGGCGCTCGAAATTGAACGTAAATTCCATGTTATCTCGGCCGACTGGAAGCAGCATGCCGTGAACCGCCGTCACTTGCGTCAGGCCTACCTGGCCAAGAACGAGCGTATTTCGTTGCGTGTCCGCATCGATGGCACCGAGGCCGCAACGCTGACTATCAAGACGGTTGAGGCAGGCATCGAGCGGCACGAGTACGAATATGCGGTCCCTGTCGCCGACGCCGAGGAACTGCTGACGCGGTGCGAGGGAGTTGTCGTCAGTAAGACGCGCCACATCGTCCAGCTCGGAGACCTGATGTGGGAAGTCGACGTGTTCGAAGGCGAGAACGCTGGACTTGTGATCGCGGAGGTCGAACTCGATCGTGCCGATCGCCCACTGGAACGACCCGCCTGGCTAGGAGAGGAAGTCACAGATGATCGGCGCTTTTACAATGCCGAACTCGCCAATCGTCCTTATTCGCGCTGGTAGCGTTTTTCACAACCGTTGAACCGATCCGAGTGCGATTGATTGGTTTGTGCGTTTGAGCAGATGACGAATGGGTTCGCGGGCCTGTCATCTCGACCCATCATAGTCGTCACATGAATATGCGCTACGCGATCTACTTCGTTCCGGGTTTCGATACTGCCCTCTGGCGGTTCGGCTGTTCGGCTATCGGCTATGACGCTTTGAGCGGCGATCATGTCCCGCTTCCCCGTCACCCAGCTTACGATTATCCGGACGCGCACACCTGGGTTTCCGAGCCTGCGCGCTATGGGTTTCATGCGACGCTGAAGGCGCCGTTCGAACTGGCTGACGGTTTTGCGGAGCACGATCTGTGCGAGGCTGCTGCGTCATTCGCAAGACAGAAGACGGCATTCCTCGTGCCTGCTCTTACGGTGAGATTAATCGGCCAGTTTCTCGCGCTCGTGCCTACTGAGCCATCTGCTCGATTGAATGAACTCGCTGATGATTGTGTCACGGTATTCGAATCGTTCCGCGCACCTTTGTCCGCCAACGATCTTCGGCGCCGGCTGAAGGCGCCGCTGACGCCGCGTCAGATCAAACATCTCGACAGATGGGGATATCCGTACGTCTTTGACGACTTCCGATTTCACATGACGCTGACCGGCGCACTCGATGATGCTGTGAACCGTCAACTCAAGGATGCGCTCGATGCCCTCTATCGGCCGCTGGCAGGTCCAGTTCCGATTGATGGCATCGCGATTTTCCGCCAGGACGATCGTGCCGGGAAATTCCGTGTACTTGAGCGTTTTCGATTTGCTGGCTGAACAGGGTAATCAGGTCGCGTTCAAGTGCGACAATGCCGAATTCACCGCGTCGTCAAGACTTCCGGAATTGTTGATGGTGATGTCGGCGTCGTCGGGATCGAATGCTGAAACCGCGCGCGTCAACCTGGCCTCAATGTCGGCTCGTGTCTCTCGGCCGCGGGCTGCGAGACGTTCAGCGCGTACGGCAACGGGCGCGTCGATCAGCATCACTGTCACGTGTGCATAGCGTTCGCGGGCCATCGCAACTACGGCTCGCGATGCATTAATGACGACAGTGCGTCCTGCTCGAATATCGGCATCGATATCTATGGGTATCGCATAGGCAAGCCCATGCGCATGCCACGACAGCGAAAATGCTCCCGATGCTTGCTCTATTTCAAACTCTTGAATGGAAATAGAGGCATTGGCTTCCGCGGCGTGAGCAGAGCGCGTTACAATACGTGTCGGAAAAACCAAATCGTCCCTGTTTCGACGCTCAAAGTCTGCGCGGATACCCGCGATAACCGAATCTTTTCCGGCGCCGCTCGGGCCAACCACGAGCACCAGCCGCCCGGGATCTATCGGCTGGCGACCCGTCTCAGATAACCCGGCGTCCGCAACGAAATACCTCACGCACTACGGGAAGATTGCTTGCCAAGTGAATGCGTACCAGATCGGCGCGCAAGCCCGGGATAATTGCACCGCGATCGTTCAACCCGGCAGCACGTGCGGGATGCAGAGTAACACTCCTCAGAGCACGCGCCAGTCCATAGCCCTCAACCCTGGCTGCAAGCGTGAACGCCCCCATCAGCAGACTAGCCGGGACGTAATCGGATGAGAGAATGTCGAGAACGCCTTCGCGGGCCAGATCTTCTGCAGCCACGTTCCCTGAATGAGAGCCGCCGCGAACAACATTCGGTGCCCCCATCAGGACAGCGATGCCGGCGGCGTGCGACGCAGATGCCGCTTCCACCGTTGTCGGGAACTCAGCGATCGCGACGCCATCCTCGATAGATTCTCTGACATGCTCCACGGTCGTATCGTCATGGCTTGCCATGACCACATTGTTGGCGCGCGCCAAGTCGACCAAGGTGCGTCGATGAATTTCGTAGTTGGCATCGAACTGCGCTTCTTTTTCGCTCATGAAGCGCGCGAGCTTTTCTTCAGAAAAGCCGTGCTTGCCGCTGTAATATTGCTTCCACGTCGCAACGTTGCGGAACTGCCGGGTTCCGGGCGTATGATCCATCAACGAAATGAGCTGTACGGGATAGTGCCCGACAACGCGTTGCGTTTGTTCCAGCACGTCGCCGGCGCAAATTTCGCACCTAAGATGCACCTTATGATCGGCTCGCAGAATGCCCGTGCGCTCTGCGGCAGACACCGCATTGATCAGCGGCCAGAGGTCCCCACCGAACGGCGCGTATTCATCGTCGCTCCCGACGCGCAGGGAGTCGAGAACGGTCGTGATGCCGGACGCTGCGATCTGAGCATCATAGGCGACGACAGCCGAAACTTCCGGCCATTGAACTTTCGGTCTTGGCTTAAGATGTGCTTCGAGGTGGTCGGTATGTAATTCGACAAGGCCGGGACTGAGAAGATCGCCGGCGAAATCGAGACCCGGTTCGGGCGGATCCCCCTCACCGATCTCCGTGATCTGCCCGTCGGTAATCGCAATCCAACCCGGAAGGACATCGTCGGGCAGGACGAGCTGGGCATTCTGGATGACGAAGCTCTCAGACATGATCTCGCTCAAGCGGCAAATGCGCTGACATCAACAACGCGATCGGCGACGAGCGCCCTCACGTCATCGTCATGGAAAATGCCGAGGATCGCGGCACCCTGTTTTTTTCGATCGTTGATGATCGCAACCACCTCCGCGCGGTTTTTGTCGTCGAGCGAGGCGGTTGGCTCATCGAGCAGCAGGACGGGGTGGCGTGCTGCGAAGCCACGCGCAATGTTGACACGCTGCTGTTCGCCCCCGGAAAACGTGGCAGGCGGCAGAGACCAAAGCCGTTCGGGGACGTTCAGGCGCTGGAGCAGGTGCCTTGCGCTGGCAGACGCGTTGTCTTGATCCAACCCGCTGTGACGGGCGGCGGCAGTTACGATATCGAGCGCACCGACGCGCGGAATCGTACTGAGAAACTGGCTGACATAGCCGATCGTAAATTGCCTGAGGCGTAGAATGCGGCGCGGCTCGGCACTCGCAACATCCACCCATTCATTGTTATCGCGCATCAGGATGCTTCCGGTATCGGCGCGATAATTTCCGTAGATCATCTTCAGAACGGATGACTTGCCGGCGCCGGACGGGCCGCCGAGCACGACGCATTCCCCCGCTTTGACGTCAAACGAAACATTGCGCACTACGGGCAGGCGCGTGCCGCCCTGCAAGTGCATGAGAAACGTCTTTGCGACACCGCTGAGCCGGATCATCGTGCTGTCGGACACACTGGTCATCGCAGCACCGATGAAACGAGAAGCTGGGTGTAAGGAGCGTGCGGATCGTCGAGCACCTGATCGGTGAGACCGGTTTCGACAACGCGGCCCTGCTGCATGACGATGATGCGGTGTGACAGCAGTCGGGCGACCGCGAGGTCGTGCGTGACGATAACGCAGGCCAGACCGTATTCCGCCACGAGATTGCGCAGCAAATCGAGCAGGCGGGCCTGCACTGAGACATCAAGTCCGCCGGTCGGTTCATCCATGAAAACGAGGCGTGGCCGTGTCACCATGTTTTTGCCGATCTGCAAGCGCTGACGCATTCCGCCAGAGAATGTATCCGGGCGATCGTCAATACGGTCGGCGGGGATCTCGACGCGCGCCAGCCAATCTTCGGCCTCGGCGCGAATACGCCCATAATGGCGCCAGCCGATGGCCATGAGCCGTTCCCCGACATTGCCACCCGCTGACACGCTCATGCGCAGTCCGAGCCGCGCGTCCTGATGAACGAATCCCCAGTCGGTGCGCAGCAACAGTCGTCGCTCTGCTTCACTAAGGCTGAACAAATCGCGCGTTATGCCGTCGCGCATGCGATACCGCACGATTCCCGCGTCCGGCTGCAGTTGCGATGACAGCAGGGATAGCAATGTCGATTTGCCAGAACCGGACTCTCCGACGATGGCGAGGACTTCGCCTTCATAGATCGAGAGCGAGATATCTCTGCAGGCGATGCGCGCACCGTAGCGTCGTGTCAGACCATCAGCCACCAGGAGAGGACGTTCCTCGTCGATCACGTGCGGCGCTCCTCGCAGTGATCCGTGTCGGAACACACAAACATGCGTCCGCCCGCATCGTCAGTCAGAACCTCGTCGAGGTACACGCCCGTTGCGCCGCACAGGGCGCAGGGTTCCGTAAACTGCGTGCGCTCGAAGGGATAATCCTCGAAATCCAGGCTAACGACGCGAGTATATGGCGGCAGAGCATAAATACGCTGCTCACGGCCCGCGCCGAATAATTGCAAGGCCGCACACATGTCCATTTTGGGATTATCGAATTTCGGTGTCGGCGACGGGTCCATCAGATAACGATCATCGACTTTCACGGGATAGGCGTAGGTCGTTGCGATATGTCCGTGATGCGCGATGTCCTCGTAGAGCTTGACGTGCATCAGACCGTAGTCCTTGAGCGCGTGCATGCGGCGCGTTTCGGTTTCGCGCGGTTCGAGAAAGCGCAATGGCTCCGGAATCGGAACCTGATAAACAAGAATCTGCCCCTCAACGAGCGGGGTTTCCGGAATGCGGTGGCGCGTCTGAATAATCGTCGCCTCGCGCGTTTTCGTGGTTGTTTTCACTCCCGCCGTTTTCGCGAAGAATTTGCGGATCGAAACAGCGTTGGTGGTGTCGTCGGCGCCCTGATCAATCACCTTCAGAATGTCATCCGGGCCGATGACTGCCGACGTGACCTGGACGCCACCTGTTCCCCAGCCGTAGGGCATTGGCATTTCCCGGCTGGCGAACGGCACTTGATATCCCGGAATGGCAATCGCCTTGATAATGGCGCGCCGGATCATGCGCTTCGTCTGCTCATCGAGATAGGCGAAGTTATACGTCGGTGCTGCGGTCATTCGGCAGCCTCCGCTTCATCGCGGACCACGTCTTGTGTGTCTCCTGCCGATGGTTTGGTGGCTGTATTTTGGGCGGCTTCCCATTCGCTGCGAAGTTGCCGCAGAAGGACAAGTTCGGCTTGGAAATCAACGTAATGGGGCAGCTTCAGATGCTCGACGAAGCCCGTTGCCTGAACGTTATCGAGATGAGGCAGCACAAACTGCTGGTCTTGTGCAGGCGCACCGGTCTCTTCTCCGAGCTCTGACGCGCGCAACGCACGGTCCACCAGCGCCATCGAAATGGCTTTGCGCTCGCTGTGCCCAAAAACCAATCCGTAGCCGCGCGTAAACTGCGGGGGGGCGGTCTGTGATCCCTTGAACTGGTTGATCATCTCGCATTCGGTCAGCGTCACGCTACCGAGCGGCACGTCGAAACCCAGCTCTTCGGGGCTGAAGAACACGTCGACTTCACCCATGCGGATTTCGCCGGCGAACGGGTGAGTTCGCCCATGGCCGCGTTGTGTGGAATAGCCGAGCGAGAGGAGGAAGCCTTCGTCGCCACGCGCGAGCGCCTGCAGGCGAACATCACGATCGGACGGAAATGAAAGCGGCTCGCGGGTGACGTCGCCAACGGGTTGATCGTCGGCGGCAGTATCGTCAGCTTCGATGAGACCTTGGCGATCGAGATGCGTCACGACGCGCGGTGCGACGATCTCAGGCTCGCCGGGAACGCGATCCGGCTCGTCGATTGCGATACCGTCCGCAAGCCCACCATCTAAGAGGCGGTGGGTGTAGTCGAAAGTTGGTCCTAGAATCTGACCGCCCGGCAAATCCTTGAACGTTGCCGAGATCCGGCGATGGATGCGCATCGCGCCGGTTTCCATCGGCTCGCTGTGACCGAACCTCGGAAGTGTCGTGCGGTAGGCTCTCAGAAGAAAGATCGCTTCGATCAGATCGCCACGCGCTTGTTTGATGGCCAATGCTGCTAAATCGGGATCGTACAGCGAGCCTTCGCTCATCACGCGATTAACCGCGAGCGCAAGCTGCTCCCGAATTTGCGTCACCGTCAGGTCCGGGACCGCTGGGTCGCCGCGCCGGCGATGCGCCAGCAGCTTGTGAGCCGCATCGATAGCGGCCTCACCGCCCTTGACTGCGACGTACATCAGCCGTCCTCCGACACGCGTGTACTGCGTGGTAGCGCAGCAATTTTATCGCCCGCGACGAAGACGACATCGACCCCGCAAGGGAAAGCGCGCGCATTGAGCTGAGCCACGAAGTCATCCGGCAATGGACCGGCGGAGAAACGATTGATATCGCGAATTCCGGGGCCACTGAGTTGCCAGCCGACAGTTTGCAGGTTGTCGACCTGGATGATGACCGTGGTGGAGCGGTCGGGATATTCAAGTGTTCCTTGTGCGTACGCGCTCAGCGCTGGCATTGCATGCTGCGCGGCGACCAGACCGAAATCCGCTTCGACTGGATTTGACACAAGTTTGCTGCCGGTGTGAAAGCGCAGAAAGTCTCCCACCTCGATCGCATCAGCGAGGGATTCGTCGAGCCAAATCGTGGTCTCGAAATCCGACAGTGCGATAAGAAGTGCGGCGCTGACAGCCTGCAACGGCGGCGGCACAGCGAGATCCGGCACCAGCTTCTGAAACGTTCCAGGCTGCGCCATCGCATTCATGAGCGCGCGGAATGCGTTTTGTGATTTAAGCGAATGTTCGCTCAGATATGGCGAGGATAGCATGATGTCAGTCCTCACCGCGCGCAACTGTGAAGAAGTCTACCCGCGTTGCTGCGGTTTCCTCTTGGGTGCGGAGGCGCTCGGCCGAGCGCCGCGCTTCAACAGGACGAGCTAGCGCGCCTTCGAGATGCTCGATATATAAAGGGTCCTGAGCGAGAGCGTCGACGACGGCAGCCAGCTTGGCCCGCTGTGAGCAGCGCCCGAGAAGATGAGCATATCCACGAATACCGCTGTCTAGTGCGACAACGGCTCGGGTGACGGTGGCCTCTCCAAGATTGAATGGCCGGCCACTCCCTCCGATCCGCCCCCGGAGCATGACAAGGCCTTGTTCCGGCGGCCTCAGCTCTGTTGTCGGAGGAAGAGGTTTTATCTGTGCCAGAGCGCTTTTGAGTTCGCTTTCCGTGGCGTCGGCGCACACCCGCATCATCCGCAGCCGCGCGGTGGCAATCGGCGCGAGTGGCCCCGGTTGTTTTTCATTGGTGGACATCGGTTGCCGTGTAGTGGATCGGCATAAAGGTTTTGTGACAGTCAGCGTCGGCTTTGGTTTTCACGCTGCTCTGTTACGCGGCTGTCACATGGATGTGACTTGGTTGTCATCGTCTCTGGCTAAGAGAGCTGGGCAATCGAGGGAGCTGGTGCGGTGACAGCAGCGATTAATGTATCTGGAGTACGTAAATCGTTTCAGGCCGGAAACGCCGTGCTGAAAGACGTATCTCTAAAAATCGTCCCTGGGGAAATGGTCGCCCTTATTGGTGCCTCCGGGTCGGGAAAATCGACACTGATCCGCTCAATTGCAGGGCTTGTGAAGATCGATCCTCCGTCGGAAGGCTCCAGCGGCGACACCATCGGCGAGATCCGCATCTTCGGCGAACCGATGCAGCAAAATGGGCAGGTGACTGCGTCGGCCACGAAACTCAGGGCGCGAGTCGGAATCATTTTTCAGCAATTCAATCTGGTGCCGCGACTTTCCGTTTTGACAAATATCTGCCTTGGCTTTCTCGGACAGATTTCTGGATGGCGCGGAACCTTTGCCCGCTTCAATATGGACGAAAAACAGCGCGCAATGCTGGCGCTGCAGCGCGTCGGGATTGCCGAGCACGCTTTGAAGCGGGGGTCCGAGCTCTCGGGTGGTCAGCAACAACGTGCTGCAATCGCGCGAACGCTCGTTCAGGGCGCCGACATCATTATCGCGGACGAACCCATCGCATCGCTTGACCCGAGTTCGGCCCGGCGCGTCATGGATATTCTCAGCACCCTCAATCGTGAGGACAACATCACCGTCCTGGTGTCCTTGCATCAGGTCGAATATGCGCTCGGCTATTGCGCGCGGACAATTGCGCTGCGTGACGGCCGGATTGTCTACGATGGCCCCTCTCATGCTCTGACCCCGGCATTCCTTGGCGAACTCTACGGAGCCGACAGCGAAGAGCTGTTTGTTCCCGGTCTCAATGCTCGGCCGGCATACGAGGGGAGGGCCACCGGCGACGCGATATCGGTGCACTCCGGCCGGGAAGTGCCGGCATGGGGTGTGACCGGATCGATGGCGGCCGCGCAGGCTTAGTCAGCAGTTAGGGCATCACGTCAGCCCGAATGAACTCGCGGGGACTTGCTCCGCGAGAAATGAGTGACGACTGGCACAACATTAGGAAAACAACGCATGTTTCGGAAAATTCTGACCACGGCAATGCTCGCCACGGGTATTGCTGCGACTCCCACGTTCGCCGCCGAAGAGCTCAATTTCGGCATCATCTCCACTGAATCATCTTCGAACCTGAAGTCCATCTGGCAGCCGTTCCTGGCTGATATGGAAAAGTCGACGGGTCTGAAGATCAACGCCTTCTTCGCGTCCGACTATGCCGGCATCATCGAGGGCATGCGCTTCAAGAAGGTGCAGGTTGCCTGGTACGGCAACAAGTCGGCAATGGAAGCTGTTGATCGCGCTGATGGTGAGGTCTTCGCTCAGACCGTGGCGAACAACGGTTCGGAGGGCTATTACGCCCACATTCTCGTTCATAACGACAGCCCCTACCAGAAACTGGAAGACGTCCTGAAGTGCGACAAGACGCTGGATTTCGGCATCGGTGATCCGAACTCGACGTCGGGCTTCCTGGTTCCGACCACGTTCGTGTTCTCGGCCAAGGGCATCGATCCGAAGCAGTGCTTCAAGACCGTCCGCAATGCCAACCACGAAGCCAACGCGCTCGCCGTCGCCAACAAGCTGGTGCATGCCGCAGCGAACAACAGCGAAAATCTGGAGCGCCTCGAGAAGACGGCTCCCGATGCCCGCAAGAATATCCGCATCATCTGGACGTCGCCGCTGATCCCTTCCGATCCGCTGGTATGGCGTAAGGATCTGGATGCTGGCCTGAAGAAGAAGATTTCTGATTTCATCTTCAGCTATGGCAAGAGCGGCAACGCCGAGGTTGACGCAAAGGCTCAAGCCGTTCTGGCCGCTCTGCAGTGGGCGCCGTTCAAAAAGTCCGACAACAACCAGCTGCTGCCGATCCGCCAGATGGAAGTCAACAAAGAGATCGACAAGGTGAAGGCCGATGACAAGCTGGCCGCCGCCGACAAGACCGCGAAGCTTGCCGAGCTGCAGGGCCAGTTCGACACGATTGGCAAGCAGATTGATGCGCTGAAGAAGTAAGTCTTCATAATTTCAGTGGCGGGATACAGGTCCAGCACGGACCTGTATCCCATTCGTTTGGAGAACGGGCATGTCATCCGGTCCCTTGGCAGGTACGACAATTGGTGCCTCCGTGCAGGTTCCTCGCCAGCCGCTCAGTGTGCGTGCCCGGACGTGGCTGATCTGGTTTGCCGTCGTCGCGCTTTTGGCATGGAGCTGGGGCCCGGCTGAGATGCACAAAGCCGTCGGTGTATTTACCGATTGGCGCAACATGGCGGAGTTCGGGTCAGCGTTCCTGAGGCCGAATTTCAGTGCGTGGGATGTTTATCTCAGTGAAATGGTCGAGACCGTGCAGATGGCGGTATGGGGAACCGCGCTGGCCGTCTTCATCGGAATTCCGTGCGCAATTTTCAGTTCGGCCAACGTGTGTCCGCAGTGGATCGTCCAGCCCATGCGCCGCCTGATGGATGCCTCGCGCGCCATCAACGAGATCGTATTCGCTCTTCTGTTCGTGGTCGCCGTCGGCCTCGGGCCGATCGCTGGCGTGCTGGCACTTGCCGTCCACAATATCGGAATTATCGCCAAGTTGTTCTCGGAAGCTGTCGAGGCCATTGATCCGCGGCCCGTTGAAGGTATCCGCGCGACCGGCGCCAGCCGCATCCAGGAAGTTATTTTTGGGGTTATCCCGCAGGTGATGCCGCTGTGGAGCTCATTCACGCTTTACAGATTTGAGACCAACGTGCGCTCGGCTACGGTTCTCGGCATCGTTGGCGCGGGCGGTATCGGCCA
Source organism: Pseudomonadota bacterium (assembly GCA_023428365.1). GTDB lineage: Bacteria > Pseudomonadota > Alphaproteobacteria > Rhizobiales > Hyphomicrobiaceae > ZC4RG25. The sequence goes on from JAEYYQ010000188.1 coordinate 12,461, forward strand.
GTCACTGTACGAGAATATCCGCAGCTTCCAGTACGCGGAGACGGCTGCCGTCGTCATCATTGTTGTCCTGACCGTGATGATCATCGACATTATCAGCGCGCGAATCCGCCAGATGCTGGTTTAGGTTGCTCCGGCCGAGGATAACCAACGACGAGGCTCAGCCTAGGACGGTGGCATCCCCCGGCAACCGTGACGTCCTTCCCGGATAGATGCGCGGGAACGCGCCTCAGTGCGTCCTCTCGACAGCCATAGGCATCCGGTCATCTTCTCGTGTATCGTACGGCCCTGTAATCGGTCTCAAACGGCAGCAGGAAGATCCGAGATGCCCACGCAAGGAACGAACGAACGGGAAGTCATCGAAGCGCGCATCGATCTCGCCGCAGCATTCCGCATGGCGGAACGCCTCGATATGCACGAGGGCGTGTGCAACCACTTTTCCGTTATGCTTTCGGGGCGCCGCTTCCTGATCAACCCGAAGGGCCTGCACTTCTCGCGTATGACGGCCGGCTCCATCATTTTGATGGATGAGGAGGGCAATACGCTCGAAGGTAAGGGGAAGCCACCCAAGACCGGACACTCGATCCATACGCGTGTCCATCTGCGACATCCGTACGCCAAGGTTGTACTGCATTTGCATGCCCCGTACTCGACCGCGATCACCGCGATCAAAGGAGGGCGGCTCGAGATGGTCCATCAGAACGCAGCCCGGTTCTACGGTGACATAGCTTACGATGACGATTTCAGCGGCGTTGCCGTCGACATCAACGAAGGCGACCGGATGGCGGAGGTGATGGGTGACAAGCGCATCCTGTTCCTCGCGAACCATGGTGTCGTTGTCGTCGGCGAGACGATTGCCCGTGCGTTCGATGATTTCTACTACCTGGAACGTGCGGCGCAGGTGCAGATCCTCGCCATGCAGACGGGGCGTCCGCTCAATGTCATGACCGACGAGATTGCCAAGATGACGCACGACCAGTTCGCGCAATTTACGGCCAATGCCGAGCTGCATTTCGATGCGCTAAAGGCGATGCTCGATGAAGAAGAGCCGAGCTACGCATCCTAGCTGTTCGGTCCGCGGGCGGCGTCCGCGCGGCAAGTCGCTCTGCAGTCCATTGTTTGAAATTTACCATTATTCCGCATCGCTGGTGTCATGCGAACAACACGACACAGTGGATCTGTCCGTCATTTGCAAAGTTGCTAGGATGGATAGGTTCCGCGGCAATGCGCTGTGCCCAATAGATACGTCGGTCGTCGCCTGAGAAATGCGTCAATGAAAGATTCGATCGACGATGTATCGCAAGACATCGGCCTGGACGAACAGGCCATTGCTGCCAGGTCCTCGGCGGAGGAACGCAATTGGCGAATCGCGTTCGGACTGATCGCTGCTGCCGCATTCGGTCTGTATTGGCTATCGGCGATTGTCCTGGAGGTCCGCTGGGCGACGACACACTTCGGTGCCGACACTTGGTTTTACGCACAGTTGTCGAGCGGTGATGTCTGGGCACGATCAGCAGCAGACGAGCACCTCAGTCGCATTGCGCGTTTTCATCCGGTCACGATTGCAATGGTGGCAACCTGGGTAGAGATCACCAAACCGCTGACGACGTTCCTCAGTCCGGCAGTGCTGCTGAAGGCGTTGTTCGCGGCGGTCGGCGCGGTCGGCGTTTGGGCTGCAGCCCTGGCATTTTCGGTGGTGATGCCGAAGCGATTTGCGGCGCTGTTCAGCGTGATTTACGCGACATCGCTGGGTATCTGGTATTTCTCCAGCATCGAAGAATCGAAGATCGTCACCGCGACGCTCGCAGCAATCTATATCGCTGGGTATCTCAAACTGCGTGAGAATTGGACCCTGAGAGGTGCAGTCGGCCTCACCGTAGTTCTCGGCATTGCGTGTTTGAACGAAATCGTTTCAGGGTTTCTGGTTGTCATTCCGTTTGTCGATACGCTCGTGCGGCGTGGATGGGATCCGCTCGCACTGCTCTGGGTCGTCGCCCATGCTCTCGCAGCGCCCGCAGCTCTCATCATTCTGGAAACTACCTTCAAAACGACTTTCGCAGCCGATGCCGCCGATAGCGAGGGTGCATCACATATCGGAATGCTGCTCTACTACATGACGCGCAATGCGCATGGATGGCCAGAGATCCGCGCATTTTTTAACAACTGGCTGTTCTTCAATATGTCCGCGCCGATGACGCGTGCCGATTACGGTGTGCCTCCCGGGCACGACTATCGGGGCTACTTCGAGCCGTCTCTCCTCGGGTATTTTCTGTCTCCCGCAACCGTTCTTCCTATCATCATCCTTGGCGTGATCGTTTCTATTGGCGCTTGGACGTGGTGGCGTAAAAACTGGCCTGTCACTGACAACACTGAGGGCCTCCTGCTCGGCCTGCTGGCCTACACCGCCGTTCGAGGGACATTCTTCTTCATTTTCAACCCGCCCGAGCCGCTGCTGTTCAGCCCTGCCGTAACTTTGGCTCATCTGTTGATTATTGGTATCCCGTTCGTTGCCTCGAGCTTCTCGGCAAAGCGGCTGACACTCGTTGCCCTGATCGCAGGATTGTTGATCGCGAACGGCAGCTTCATCTTGATCCCCGATCCCGATGAGATTGGTGTCGTTGACGATCAGCTGGAAGAGCTGGAGCTGCCATCGCAGACCCAGCCAGACCCACAGTCGCAACAACAATGAGCACGGCAACCGTCTTGCGCTTGCAGATCCGGGACTTGTGTAAGAGCCTTCGCCTCCACCAGTGGGCCAAGAATGTCCTGGTGTTTGCGCCTGCGATGTTGGCTGGGCGGCTGGATGAACCGCCTGTTGTCTTGGCGACACTCGTCGCATTCATCGCGCTGGGTCTGGTGGCGTCAGCAACCTATCTCATCAACGATATTCTAGACGCCCCCGATGATCGGCGGCATTGGTCGAAGAAGGAGCGTCCGATCGCAGCGGGACGTTTGCCGATTTCGACGGCTGCGATCGCAGCGGCCATCGGACTGGTTGCCGGCATCACGATCGCAATCGGCCTATCGTGGTCGGCCGCCGCGGTTTTGCTGGTCTACGTTGCGCTGACGCTAGGCTATTCGCTCGGCTTGAAACGAATTCCACTGGCTGACGGGTTGGTTCTGGCGATTTTGTTCACGCTGCGGTTAGCCCTCGGCGTCGCTGCGGCCGATGTCGCGCCATCGGCGTGGCTCTTCGTCTTCTCTCTGTTTCTGTTTTCATCGCTGACCTATGCCAAGCGATACACCGAGCTCGTGCGATCCGATGTGGAACCTGGCCAGGCGATCCGGGGTCGAGGCTATCGCCCCGAAGATACGCCATTGGTCCTCGCGGTCGGCATTGCGGCTGGGCTTGGCGCAGTCCTCATCATGGTTTTGTACATCATCGACGATGCGTTCCGGCAGAGCTTCTATGGCAGCACGTTGTTCCTCTGGGGCTTTCCGCCGTTGATCTTCCTGATCGTTGTCCGCATCTGGCTGGTAACAGTGCGTGGCGAAATGAACGACGATCCCGTCAAGTTTCTGCTTCGAGATCCCCCTTCATTGGCCATACTGGTGATGCTGGGCGTCTGCTTCGGGTTTGCGTGGCTCGGAAACGGGCCATAGGCCAAACCCGCCGGACGCCGTCGCGCGTCACTCTATTTTGAAATCCTTCGGGTCCCAATCCGGTTGAGGATATTCGGGCTTCATCCGCTCTAATGTCTGCCGGACGATGGTGGCAATCGCGGCGTTGCGGGCCCATTTACGATCAGCGGGGATGACATACCAAGGTGCCCACGGCGTCGAACACCGGTCCAGCATCACCTCGTACGCGTCTGCATAGTCATTCCATAGCTTGCGATCTTCAAGGTCGCCGGCATTGAACTTCCAGTGGCTGTTCGGTTTGTCGAGCCGATCCTGAAGTCGCTCCCGCTGCTCGCCCTTGGAGATGTGCAGCATGAATTTCAGGATAGTCGTGCCATTCTCGACAAGTGTCTTCTCGAACGCATTGATCTGGGCATAGCGCTGTTCGATGACGTCCGGCGACGCCAGGTTGCGCACTCGGCCAACCAGAACATCCTCATAGTGCGAACGATTGAAGATGCCGATGTAGCCACGGCGCGGACACGCATTATGCGCCCGCCACAGGAAGTCGTGCGAAAGCTCCAACTCGGTCGGCTGTCTGAAGGGAGTGACGACGACTCCGATCGGGCCGGTCTGATTGAACACGTTCCGGATTGTGCCGTCCTTGCCTGCGGTATCCGTGCCCTGGAGAACCACGAGCAGTGCACGCTGGCCTTCCGCGTACAGCTTGTCCTGCAGATCGTTGATGGCAGTGCCGTCCAGTGTGGCTTGCCTCTCGGCCGCCTTCCGATCAGGAAAGGCGGATTTATCGGCCGGGTCTCGATTGCCGAGATCGGCTTTGTCGCCAGGCTTGATGAGAAACCGTGCCGTTGCATCCATTGATCTATCCGAAGGTGGAGGTGGGTGTCGCGACGCCATCTGCCCTCGACGAACGCGAGAACCGAAAGACTGTCACGCACCAGCCGCGCCTGCAAGGATTGCGTGACTGGGTCGCCGGCTGGTGCGTGCTACTTGTGATAGGGGGGCGGCTTACGATAAGCCTCTGGCTAACAGATTGATAAAACTCGGTAGGAAAACGCTCGCCTCGCGCGACCAAGGAGCCTCTTCATGACCAAACTAGGCATTTCCATCGTGGGGCTCGGCATGGCTGTCGAACCTCATGCGAAGAGCCTTCTCGACCTGAAGGATCGCGTGGACGTGCGCTGGGCGGCATCGCCGTCGCAGGCGCGCATTGAGAAGTTTGCAAGCCGCTACCCGTTTCCGGTGACGACAGACGTTGATCGCGCGATCACGGATCCCGCAGTCGATGCCGTCATTCTTCTGACGCCGCCGGGCACGCACCGCGATGTCGGCAAGCAGTGCCTGGAAAATGGCAAGCATGTGCTCGTCGAAAAGCCGCTGGAATTTGACGTTCAGCGCGCGACCGATCTTGTCGAGACGGCGGAACGGACGCAGCGCACGTTGGGCGTTGTTTTCCAGCATCGCTTCCGCAAGTCTACGCGGCGTGCCGCAGCGCTGATTGCAGAGGGGCGTCTGGGCAGCATTGAAGCAGCGATGGCGAACATTCCGTGGTGGCGACCACAGAGTTACTACGATGAGCCTGGCCGTGGAACGATGGCGCGTGACGGTGGCGGTGTACTGATCACCCAGGCCATTCATACCATCGACGTCTTCCGCTCGCTCGTCGGCGGCGTGCGCGGTGTCGTTTCGGCACAGGCGGTCACGACGGGTGTTCACCGGATGGAATGCGAGGATTTCGTCTCTGCGCTGGTACGCCTCGACAATGGCGCTCCCGGCACCATCATGGCGACGACCGCGGCTTATCCCGGACGGCCGGAGCAAATCGATATCATCGGCGCCCGTGGCGTCCTGTCGATCAAGGGCGACACGCTGTCGTTCAAGGGGATTGACGGTGAGGCGGTTGAAGAGAATTTCGCTACCGACACGGGATCCGGTGCTGATCCGATGGCGTTCAGTCATGAAGCTCATCGCGATCTGATTGCGGATTTCGTAGAGGCTGTTACCACCGGTCGGTCGCCGGTGTCGTCTGGCCGCGAGGCGCTGGCGACGCAGGTTCTGCTCGAAGGCATCCTGTCGGTAGCGCGCAGCTCCAAGGAAACCGCTTTGCCGCGAGTTTGAGCCAGGAATTACCGCATCACATTATCCAAAGTCATCAGGAAAGCCTCTTATGTTACCGATCCCTCGCCTCGATCAGGAAACCTACTCAGAAGTTCGCGATCTCGCCCGCCGGCTGGCAGATGATGTCATCCGGCCCGTGGCTAATGATCTCGACCGGGACGAACGGTTTCCGATCGAGATCTACGAGCAGATGGCGCAACTCGGATTGTTTGGAATTTCTGTCCCGGCCGAGCAGGGCGGTGCTGGTCTCGATGCCTACGCCTACGCGCTCGTCATGGAGGAGTTGTCACGCGGCTATGCCTCGATTGCCGATCAATGCGGCCTCGTCGAATTGCTCACGACAATGATGGCAAAGCACGGCACGCCTGATCAGCAGGAGCGCTACCTGCCGGGCCTTCTGTCGTATCGCCTTAAGCCCGCGTACTGCATCACGGAGGCTGAGGCCGGTTCCGACGTGTCCGGCATCCGCACGACCGCGCGGCGCGATGGCAACGGCTGGATTCTCAACGGCTCGAAGATGTGGATTCACAATGCGCCGGTTGCGGACGTCGGGTTCGTGCTGACGCGTACCGATCCAGCGGCGGGCCATCGTGGCATGTCGATCTTCATCGTCGATCTCCACGCCAAGGGCGTCACGCGCGGACCCAAGGAACACAAGATGGGCCAGCGGGCCAGCCAAGTCGGCGGGCTGACATTCGAGGATGTCGCGCTGCCGGCCGATGCGATGCTGGGCGAAGAAGGCCGCGGCTTTCACATCATGATGAGCGCGCTTGAGAAGGGCAGGATCGGCATCGGAGCACTCGCGATCGGCATCGCTCAAGCTGGTCTGGAAGCTGCCCTCGAATATGCACAGACGCGCCGCCAGTTTGGGCAGCCGATTGTCGAAAACCAAGGCGTGCAATGGCGTCTTGCGGATATGCTGAAGGAGATCACCGCAGCGCGCACGCTGGTGCATCGGGCGGCGGTGATGCTCGATAACGGCGAGCCCGCCAATGCGGCATGTTCGATCGCAAAGTGTTACGCGGGCGATATGGCCGTCGCGCAGAGTTCCAATGCGCTGCAGATGTTTGGTGGCTCCGGCTACATCCGCGGCTTTGAAGTCGAGCGCCTGTATCGCGATGCGCGCATTACGCAAATTTACGAAGGCACCAACGAAATTCAGCGCACCGTCATTGCACGTGAGCTGTTGAAGCGCGGTCCAAGGATTTAAGAGACGCGATGTGTCCGGATCGTGCGCAAATTGCGTTCATCCGGACACATTACTCACCTCGTGAGACGTTTGATAATAATAGAAATATAGATCAACACTGCATTCTGGTGAGGTTGCGGTCACCAGAACTCGTTGGTGATCGTTCATTTCAAATAATCAATAGGTTGTGCACATATCTTCATATTAACCACCACTTTTGCGTGTAGACGGATTGTCGCGATAAATTTCCAAGATCTTGATTTCGCCTCGTTTCTCAGTGCTGTGCCGATGTGTTGTTAGTCGGTACAGGAACGGAAGATGAAGAAAGTCGTATTGTCCCTGGCTGCTGTGTTTGGATTGTTGACGGCCACAACGGCTGTTGAGGCCCGTCCAGATCGATCAGAGCAGTCAAGCGTCAGCCGTACGTCTTCGGAGTATCGGGGCAAGAAGGTTACGAAGGTCAGGAAAGCTCGTACGGCTCATCGCAGCCGTCACGCGCGTCGTTCGGCCAGCATTCGCAGGAGCTATCGCACTGCGTATTCATCCGCTGGTCGCAGTTCTCTTGGTTTTGCTACGAGCGCCAGTGGCGTCGGTCCGCGTCCACGCAAGTGGTGTGGATGGTGGATGCGCACGCAGCTCGGCGGCGGTCCAGCCTACAACCTCGCTTGGAATTGGCGGAACTACGGTAGCCCGACCTCGCCGCGAGTTGGAGCTGTGGTTATCTGGCGTCATCACGTCGGCATTATCACCGGCCAAGCGTCTAACGGTCGCTGGATCGTGAAGTCCGGGAACGACGGTGGCCAAGTGCGCGAACGGGCACGCTCGGTGTCCGGCGCAATATTCCGCATCTGACGAAATTGGAGCATCGCGTCGGCTGAAATCAGCCACGCGATGCTCATCCGCATGCAGGGATCAGTCACCCATCGGGTCGACGAAAAAGCGATCTCCGCCAGCCTGCCCACCTTTGAGCATCACCTCAACGCTATCGAGTTCGTCCTCAGCGATCAGTCGACAAGTATGGCCAGCTTGGCGACCGGTTGAGGCTGCGATTTCTAGCGCATACGCTCCGGATGCGCGCATCGCGTAGCTTGAACTGTCGCCGCCGGCGAAAATGACGTGACGAACACCGGCTTGGCGCACAGCTTGCCGGAACACGCTTGCCAGCGCTTCACCCACGATCGGAGCGCGTTGAGTGTCGAAGCTCTCAGTCGCCTCGCCTCGTGCCGTAAAGACTGCGACCGGCTGGCCGGCATTCAATAAGCTGACCACTTCCGGAGAAATGCTGTCGAGCGCCCGCTGGGCATCCTCATGTGTTTTAAGTTTTTCGATCGGAATCCGGATCATGGCCCAGCCATTGGCCTCCGCGACATCCAGTTGAACGGATGTCTGTGGCGAACAGCTTCCGGAAAGAACCAGATTAGGCCGCTCAGTCTTCGCGTTCAGTTGAGGCGCACTGCGGCCGATTTCGTTTGCAACAACCCGGCCAATCCCCTGCGGAAGTCCCTGTGCCGCGAGGGCAAAAACTGGTCGCTCGCGTGCAAGATGCCAGATCGCTGTGCTGACGATTTCAAGCTGAGCATTGTCGATGGTATCGAGGACAACCGGCGTTTGGCCAAGCGATCTATCCGCGATACGCGACGCCAAGGCTTCAGGATCGTCTCCAAGCTCCGGCAACATGATCGCGGACACGGCGGCAACGCCAAGCGCGATCAAATGGCGGCGCAGGTCAGCCTCGTGCATCGGTGTCGAGGGATGATCGACGAGGGCGGGATTGCGATCGAGGCGGAGAATGTCACCGCGATGCCGCGAGAAATGATTTCCAAACGCCGTATAGCGCCCGAAATCCGGCGTTGCGGGCAAGACCGGCATGATTGCATCGGGCCAGAAGCGTCGCGCTGCTTCGATGGCGATGGCAAAATTGCCGACGTTAACAGCGGAGTCGAACGTCGAGCAGATCTTGTATTGATTGAGGCGCGTGCCGAGTAAACCGAACAAGGCAAACGCATCGTCCAGCAATATGCGCATTTCGTGTGGCGCGCGTGAACGCGCAACGCCGGCGATGCCAATGACATCGAGATCGGGCGCTTCGGCTTTGACGCGCTGCGGATCTGCCGGCTCGAAATACAATCGGCTTTTCAGGCCGTGGCGATGATACTGCGCGAGATTCTCGGAGGCGCCGGTGAAATCGTCGCCGTAGAAACAAATCGAAGGCCGGCTCATGAGGCACCCCTTCTACTTGCCGCGCTTCTCAATGACTTCGAGCATCTTTTTGAAATGCGCCATGTTGGCTTCTACGCCGTAGCATTCGCGCGCGCCGCCGCTATTTCGTGTTTCGATCATCGCGTACATGATCTCGTGCAGACGAATGGTATCCTGCAAGCCGCCGCTCTCGTGTGACCGACGCAGCCAGTCGGACACCATGTTGAGAACAAAGTTGGCGAGCGTCGTCACGAGTTCGTTCTGGGCAGCGCGATAGATGGCGCGATGAAAATCCAGATCGGCTTCCAGTGTTGCGTCGTAGTCGATCGGATCCGCAGCAACGAGCGGACGAAGGCGTTCAATGCAGGCCCGCATCGCTGCAAGATCTTCATCGGTTCGCCGTTGCGCGGCGAGTTCTGCGCAGCTGCGCTCGAAAATCATCCGGACTTCCATCAGTTTTTGCGGCGTCGTGTCCTTCAGATAAATCTCGAACAGCAATAGCTGGCCGAGAGAGGCCTGCGCGCCGTTGGCAATGAATGTTCCGTGGCCATGCCGGACATCGACGATGCCGGAAGCAGCAAGAACCTTCACTGCCTCGCGGACAGGCGTACGGCTGACGCCGAGCTCGCGCGCGAGTTCGATCTCGGGCGGCAGCTGCGAACCGGCTTTCAGCGTACCATCAGCGATCCCGCGCTTGATGTGGTCGAGCACGACTTCCAGACGGCTGCGTGGTTTGCCCGTCTCGTTACTGGTGCTTTCTGTCGTGCTCAACGCTTTCTCCGAATCCCGCCGGGGCCGTCATGATGATGCTCTCTATCTTGACAGGGCATTGTCGATCAAGACATCATACCTTTAATCGATAACCCATCCCAGTGAGGTGGGAGCCGTATAGGGACGGAATGCATGACCGACGACGCATCGGAGTTTGGCGGTCGTGTCGCGCTGGTGACTGGCGGAGCACGGGGCATCGGCAGGGCGTGCTGTCTCAGGCTGGCTCGCGGAGGCGCTAAGATTGCTCTCAACTACGTCGGGAATGATGTCGCTGCTGCCGAGGCCAAGGCGTTGGTAGAAGCTGCCGGCGGCGTTTGCGAGCTGTTCCGTGCTGATATCGGCGACGAGACGGCCTTCGCTCGGGCAGTCAGTGCGGCTCGTGAAAAGCTCGGTCCGATTTCTCTTCTGGTCGCCTGTGCTGGCACGACCAGCGTGCATGATCATGGCGAACTGACGCTTGAGACATGGCGCGAGACGATGCGCGTGAATCTCGACGGAACGTTCATTTCCATCAATCAAGTCAAAGATGACATGCTGGCCCGAGGCTTTGGGCGCATCGTCTGTCTGAGTTCAATTGCAGCCGTAAGCGCACGCGCCCGGCAGATCGACTACGCGGCAGCAAAGGCAGGCATCCTGGGGATGATGCGGTGCTATGCGCAGGCGTTGGGGCCTACGGTCCGCGTCAATGCGGTGATGCCGGGACTGACTGATACCGACATGGTCCGGCAATTGGATCAGAGCCTGCTTCCGGCACGGATCGCAGCCATGCCGATGCAGCGCCTTGGCGCACCGTCGGACATAGCCGAAGCCGTTGCGTTTCTCCTGTCGGAGCGCTCGGCATTCATCACAGGCCATACGATGATCGTGAGTGGGGGCGAGGTGATGTAGCTCGACAGCACGCAGCGCATGTCATCAAGCACACCAAAAGATCATACCTTTATAGATTGTCGCCATGACTGACGAAATCCGCGCCCATTATCTGATCGAGACGCCGCTTCCTATCGCACAGGCAGCGGCAGCGATCGCGGGCGAGCAATCGACCGGAACGTTCATGAAGCTGGCGTCGGAAACTGACGCCATGTCTGCTCGCGCGGCAGCGCGCGTCGCGCGCATCGAGAGGATTGCGGAAGTCGCCAGCCCAAGTCTGCCCGGCGCGCGTGCTTCGTCGCGTGGTCGCTACAGCCAGGCGCGCATCGAGATTGTCTGGCCCTACGCCAACATCGGCCCCGATCTGCAAACGCTGATGGCAACCGTTTGCGGCAATCTCAGCGAACTGAGCGAACTGTCCGGTATTCGCCTGTTGGATATCGAGCTACCTGAAGTTTTCATCAAAGCGTTTCCAGGGCCGCGCTACGGCATCGAGGGTACGCGTGCACGGTTTGACCTGAAAGGTCTTCCCGCTATCGGCACGATCGTGAAGCCGAGCATCGGGATGCTGCCCGAGGAAACAGCGGCGGCCGTCGCGGCGTTTGCCGAACGCTCGATCGATTTCATTAAGGACGACGAACTCAGCGCCAATCCACTTTACGCGCCGCTTGAAGCGCGCATAGCGGCGGTCATGAACACCATCGACCGGCATGCGGACAAGACCGGCAAGCGCGTGATGTACGCGTTCAACATCACTGGCGATCTGGACCATATGCGGCGTGGCGCCGAAGCGATCCTCAACGCCGGCGGCGATTGCGCGATGCTCAGTCTGAACTGGGTCGGCACGCCCGCCGTTCTTGCCCTTCGTCGCGAGTTTCCGCTGTTCATTCACGGTCATCGCAATGGTTGGGGACTGTTCTCGCGGGCTCCGATGCTCGGGCTCGATTATTGCGTCTACCAAAAGATTCACCGGCTGGCGGGTGTCGACCACATCCACGTGAATGGCTTGCGCAACAAGTTTTCTGAGAGCGATGAGTCTGTGCTGGCCTCCGCGCAGGCATGCATGACGCCGCTCTATGACGGCGATCCGCGAGTCATGCCAGTGTTTTCCAGCGCGCAAACGGTTCTGCAGGTTCACGACACCTACGCGGCGCTCGGATCAACCGACCTCATCTATGCGTGCGGCGGCGGCATTGTCGGCCATCCGGATGGCATCGCGGAGGGAACGCGCGCGTTGCGCGCCGCATGGGATGCGGCCCGCGCCGGAATTTCACTGGAGGTCGCAGCACGCAACCACTCCGGCCTGCAAAAGGCCATCGATACGTTCAAGCGGCACATCAAATAGCCGCGTTCAACACGGGAACAGGGAACGCACAGCTATGGTCAATCGCCTCCAAAACAAGATCGCACTCGTCTTCGGTGCGGGCTCCGTTGGCGAAGGATGGGGGAACGGAAAGGCATCTGCCGTGCTTTATGCGCGCGAGGGGGCAAAG
>JAEYYQ010000240.1 GCA_023428365.1 Pseudomonadota bacterium
ATAGCGAAAATCCAAAGACACGGCTTCCCGGCACTGGCGGCGGAAACGACATTTCCTCGTTGACCAATATGATCGTCGCGATGAAGCACGAGAAACGTCGCTTCGTGGAAGACGTCGATTACATCACGTCGCCGGGATGGATCAAAGGCAAGCGGTCTCGCGAGGAGCGTGGCCTGCCACTCGGTGGGATGTGGCGTGTCGTAACTGACCTCGCGATTTTAGGTTTCGACGAGGATACTCGCGAAATGAAAGTTCTCGCGCTGCATCCGGGAGTGACCCGCGAGAAGGTACAGGAGAATACCGGTTTCGAGTTGCTGTTCGCCGACAAGGTGGAGACGACCGAGCCGCCGGGAAAAGGCGAGCTGGATATCCTCCGCCATCTCGATCCGGAACGGCTCTACACGGCCTGACGACATCGCCTACTGCTCTCGCGTATACGCTTCGGAGACTCTCAATGGCCAAAAAGAAAGAAACGGTATTCGGGATCGCGATGCGCAATTTCACGCGCTACCCCGAGATGCCAAGCGCGCAGGAATTGATCGAGTATGGCGTGCGCATGGAGGAACTGGGCTACGAATCGCTGTGGGCCTGGGATCATGTTCTGCTTGGCGTCGATCCGAACTTTCCGGTTCATGAAGCACTGACGATTCTGACGGCGGTTGCTGCTCGGACCTCAAAAATCAAAGTGGGCACCGGCATTCTTGTCATGCCGATGCGCAACCCGGTGTTGCTAGCCAAGGAATTGGCCACCATCGATCACATTTCCAATGGCCGGTTGCTCGTCGGTGCAGCGGTCGGTTGGTACAAGCGCGAATTCGACTCCCTGGGCGTCGACTTCAATAAGCGCGGAAAAATCATGGAGCAGAGCCTGGAGATCATCAACCGGCTCTGGACTGAAGATAAAGTCGATGGCGAATATCCGCCGTATAACCTGCGTGGTGCCGTGCTCTATCCAAAGCCGGTGCAGAAGCCGCGCCCGCCGCTGCTGATCGGCGGTTACGTCGATGCCGTTCTGAAACGCGCCGCGACCAAAGGTGATGGCTGGCTGACCTATTATTACACGGCCGATAGCTTCGCCAAAACCTGGGCCAAGGTGATTGCATTTGCCGAAGAAGCAGGCCGCGATCCCAGTGAACTCATTTCGACCAACCAGCTTCCGATTTGCATTGGACCTCGTGAAAAAATCGAAGGACCGATGAAGCACTGGCTGCAGACCGAATGGGATTACGCGTCATGGTCGGAGTCGACCATGGACAGCGCAATCATGGGAACCGTTGAAGAGTGCGTCGAGCAACTGGAGGCGCATATCGCCACCGGTATCGATCGCATTATTTTTGTTCCGTATAAGTATGAGAAGGAGCAAGTTGAAGCTGTTGCGCGGGAAATCATTCCGCGACTGAAGAAGAAGGGCTGAAGCCCAACGGCTCAAAGCCATCCCGGTCCGATCGCCGGGAAAGACAAAAACACGTCACCCGAGGGGACGACGGCCTTTGGGTGCAGAATTGAGCATCCGTCGGGCGTTTTCGGCTGCGCCGTTTCGTGGCCGGCTTGGGATGTGGCCTGAGCGTTCAACAAAGGGAGATAAGTCATGAGACTACCGTTACTCGCCGCACTTGGTGTTGCGGTTCTGGCTGGGCAGGCCTCGGCGCAGGACACGATCAAGATTGGCGTTACCCAACCCTTAACTGGTGCATTCGCAGCATCCGGCAACTACGTTGCCCAGGGTGCGAAGATCGCAGAGGATGAGATCAACAAGGCGGGCGGCGTGCTCGGCAAGAAGATCGAGCTCGTCGTCGAGGATAACAAGTCCAACCCGACAGAAGCCGTCGCGACGATCGAGAAGTTGGTCGTGAAGGACAAGGTGCCGGTCGTGATGGGCGCCTGGAGCTCGACCCTGACGCTCGCGGTCATGCCGAAGCTCGAGGAATACGAAGTGCCGATGGTGGTCGAGACGTCATCGTCCGGCAAAATCACGACATCGGGCAATCCCTACATCTTCCGCATCAGCCCCACGTCTGAAATGGAAGCCAAGGCGTTCCAGCCGCTGGTGGCGAAGCTCGGCATCAAGAAGGCGGACTTCCTCAACACCAACAACGATTTCGGCATCGGCTCAGCGCAGGAATTCTCCAAGATGCTGAAGGCCAATGGCGTCGAGATCGGCGTCATGGAGACGATGGATCCGAAGGCGACCGACTTCTCCGCGCAGCTCGCGAAGATCAAAGCGTCCGGCGGCGACACTCTCTTCGTGACGACCGCGGTCGAGCAGGTCACGCTCATCATGAAGCAGGCCAAGGATCAGCGACTGGCGCACCAGATCATTACCACGGGCGGCTCCAACTCGCCGGATCAGGTTGCTCAGCAGGCTGGCGACGCTGCCAACGGCTCGATGCATACCGTGTTCTTCACGCCGTGGTTCCCCGAGGTCACAAAAAACCCGGAAGTGTCCAAGCGCTATATGGACCAATGGGCGGCGCGTGGTCATCACGTTGGTGGTCTGACCGAAGGCTTCCGTGGCTTTGACGGCGTCTACACCATCGTCGAGGCAATCAAGCTCGCGGGCAAGGCCGACGCCAAGGCGGTGAAGGACGCTTTGTGGAAGGTCCAGGTCAAGGGCGTCTA
>JAEYYQ010000373.1 GCA_023428365.1 Pseudomonadota bacterium
TGATGTCGCCGGTCATGCAGGTCTTGCCGCCCAGGATGTAGCCGTGCGCGTGCACGCCGGGCTTGGCCGCGCCGATGATCTCGGGCGTGTACGGCACTTCCAGCACGTCGGGCATGTGGCAGCTCGCAGACGCATCGAGAATGGCGATGTCCTTCTCGTTGCGATGCAGGCCGATGACGCTCGCCACCAGATAGCCGGTATCGACGATGATGCCCGCGCCCGGCTCCAGCACCACCTCGACGCCGAACTCGGCGCGGAATGCCTTGATCGCCGCAATCAGCTTGTCGACGTCATAGCCCGGCTTGTTGATGAAATGGCCGCCGCCGAAGTTGACCGTCTTCACGCGCCGGATATAGGGCGCGAAGTTTTTCGCGACGTGCTGGATCAGCCCAGCCGAACCGTCGGCCAAGCTCTCGCACAGAGCGTGGACGTGGAAGATGTCGATGTCGTCCCAGGGGAGTTGATCGAGGTCGGCCGCCACCGTGCCGAAGCGGGAGCACGGCGCACACGGATCATACAGCGCGCCGCCGAGCGTCGCGTTGGAATAGCCGGGGTTGACGCGGATGCCGATGTGACGACCCGCGGCCTTCGCCAGCGGCGCGTAGTGCGCCACCTGCTCGGGCGAATTGAAATAGATGTGGTCGGCGATTTTGGTCAGCCGCTCGACCTCGCCCGGCGCGTAGGCCGGGGCGTAGACGTGCACTTCCTTGCCGAACTCCTCGTGGCCCATGCGCGCCTCGTACTCGCCGCTGGCGGTGGTGCCGTCGAGCACGTCGCGCATCAGCGGGAAGGCGGCGGGCAGCGCCCACGCCTTGGTG
This sequence comes from Pseudomonadota bacterium, assembly GCA_023428365.1. Classification (GTDB taxonomy): domain Bacteria; phylum Pseudomonadota; class Alphaproteobacteria; order Rhizobiales; family Hyphomicrobiaceae; genus ZC4RG25. The sequence goes on from JAEYYQ010000373.1 coordinate 819, forward strand.
GCGAGCAGGATCTTGCAGCCAGCCTCGCGCTTGATGCGGGCGACCGTTTCCAGGTTACGCTTCAGGATGGCGACGTCCAGCACATAGGCCGGCGTGGCAATGTTATCAGGGATCTTCGGTGCCATCTGAAACGTGGTCCTCGCTGCCAGTCCACCGGCTGGCGTGCCGGTTGAGCGCTATATGGCATCGGCGTGCGTGGGTTGGAAGTGCTGGCAGTGGCGCAGACAGTCGTGCGCCGGGAGAGTTTCGTTAAAAGCGTGCGTCCCAATAACCGCGCGGTAACACTAGCGGGTCTCCGCCATCGCCTTTCTCCGAGAACGGAGTAGTCTAGGCCCGCGCAGGTTCCGTTCATTCGGACGATCCCCTTTTTGAGGCCGCCGCTCATGATGTTCTGGATCTTTCTGTTTTTAGCACTCGCGTTCTGCCTGGAACTCGCAGGGCGATGGCGACTGGCCGTGTCGAGCCTGGCAGTTTCGCTGGTTCTGACGGTCTGGCTGTTTCTGTTCGAGATATACAGCCCCACTACCGGTTTCCAGATGCCCTGGATCAAGGTCGATCACACCATCGGTGTGCAGGTGAAGGGAGCATGAGATCATGACCGCAACAACCGAAACTCTCGACACCGCGCGCGGCTGGGCTGGCCTGCAGTACCTCTGCGAGCTGGCCAAGGTGATCGTGATCGCGACAATTTTAAGCGGCGCGATGGTGATGCAGTACGCCTACGGCGAGTTGCCCTGCCCGCTCTGCCTCCTGCAGCGCGTGGCTCTGTTCGGCGTGGCATTCGGAGCCATTCTCAATCTTCGGAATGGTTTCTCGGATCGTTTCACCGGCATCAGCCTGCTGTTTGCGACGCTGCTGCTGATCGTGTCTGTGCGCCAGACGCTGCTCGATATCTGTCCGCGTCCCGGCCATGAGTATATCGGCAGCGCGGTGTTCGGGCTGCACATGCCGGTGTGGAGCGTCCTGATCGCACTTGCGCTGATCGCGGCGCATGTGGTGACGCTGCTGCTGCCGGGTGGCCGCTCGACTCATTTGGCAGCGCCCAGCGCCTCCTTTCCGCAGATGTCAGCCGTCGCGCGGAGCATCGCGATTTATGTCGCCCTGCTGTGCGTGATCAATTTCGTGTCGGTCTTCGTGCAGTGCGGTTTGGGCGAATGCCATACGTTCAGCTATCAACTGCTCGGGACTGCTCGCGGGTAGCCTGGAAACCGGAAAGGGCTGCCGAAGCCGCCCTTTTGTGATGATCGCTGTTCAGTCGTGAGCATCAGGTCTTGACGGCGAACAACTCGGCCTGCTCGTCCATCGTCATTTCCTTCAGGTGCCAGGGCAGGCCCTGCTTGCCGATCTCGTCCATGAACGGCTTCGGCGGAAGCTGCTCGACGTTGTAAACGCCGCCCGGCTTCTTCCACGACCCGTTGAACAGCATCATGGCGCCGACGACCGGCGGCACGCCCGTGGTGTAGGACACCGCCTGCGCGCCGGTTTCCTTGTAGGCGTGCTCATGATGGCAAACGTTGTAGATCATCGCGCGCTTCTTCTTGCCGTCCTTCATGCCGGTGAAGATGCAGCCGATCGACGTGCGCCCGGTGTAGCCTTCGCCCAGCGACGACGGCGGCGGCAGCAGCTCCTTCAGGAACTCCATCGGGATAACCGGATGGCCCTTGTACATGACCGGGTCGATACGGGTCATGCCGACGTTCTGGAGCACCTCCAGATGCTTGATGTAGTTGTCCGAGAAGGTCATCCAGAAGCGGATCTGCTTCAGGCCCTTGATGTTCTGGACAAGGCTCTCTTCCTCCTCGTGATAGATGAGGTAGGACTTGCGCGGGCCGACCTCTGGATAGTCGATCATGGCCGAAATCGACAGCGGGTCGATGTCGATCCACTGGCCGTCCTTCCAGTACTTGCCGCGCTGCGTCACCTCACGGAGGTTGATCTCCGGGTTGAAGTTGGTCGCGAACGCCTTGCCGTGGCTGCCATCGTTGCAGTCGATGATGTCGATGGTCTCGATGGTGTCGAACAGGAACTCCTGCGCGTAGGCGCAGTAGATGTTCGACTGGCCCGGATCGAAGCCGCAGCCGAGGATCGCCATGATGCCTTTGTCGGCATAGCGGTCCTGATACTTCCACTGCCAGGAGTACTCGAACTTGGCGAC
>JAEYYQ010000342.1 GCA_023428365.1 Pseudomonadota bacterium
CAAGCCTCCTAGTACTGACTAATGGGAAAACAACGCATCGAGCGCGCATGCGTTCCCTTCGCACTAAGCAAGGCTTCCTGGGCAGTTTATCCGTAATAATAACCACGGAATAAACGCGAAAATTTCAAATATTCATACCGCCATTACATGGACTTACATCTGGTTCTATTTTGGCAGCTATCCGTGCATCGTGATTTTGCTTCGCGCCAGCACATGTCATAAACGGGTGCGTGGTGCCGAACCGTTGATGCCGAGCATGCGTTTCCTTTGGGCGAAGCACATGGAGGCATCAAATGAGTCGCAAACCAGCCGGAACACGAAAGGACACCGTCGGCAAAGCGAAGAAGCCGGCGCCCGCCACACCTCATCCCGCCGGACCACACGCCACTCCTGACCTGACGGATGAAGATGCGACCCCAGGCACGGGTGCATTACCCGGTCGCACCAAATCGGGCGGTGTCGACCCGGGCGTCGGCTAAGCCGCGCTGCTCGGCTGAACGGCCCACGGATCGTAGGTGCCGAAGCTCCATACGTGCCCCTCGGGATCGCGGCATGAGTAGCCACGACCGCCATAACTCTCGTCCTTGAGAGGCATGACAACCTCGGCGCCGGCGGCGATGGCCTGGGCATGGTGGGCGTCTGCGTCATCGACGATCGCATAGATCGCCTGCGTGCAGCGCCCTCCCGCATCCTTCGGCATCGTCATGTACTTGGAAAACGGTGTGTCGACGTTCGGTCCCAACATGATCATGCCGTTGCCGAACGACAGCTCGGCATGCATCACATTGTTGTCGGCGTCACGATAAACCGCGTGCTCCTTGAAACCGAACGCACGGCAGAGCCAGTCAACGGCAGCAGTCGCATCGTCGTAACGCATCGCCGAGATCATCGTCGCGGTCGTTGCCTTCGGTGCTCCACCGGCCATCGCTGGCTCCTTCATGACTAATGGTTGTCGCGCGGGATTCCCTTCTTCTCAGCAATACGCTGATACTTCACGGCGTTTTTCAGGACGGCACCTTCGCTCAATTCATTGACGAGTCCGCGCTGGATTTCCTGCCACGGCGTCTGGTGATCTGGATACTTGTAGCCACCAGCAGCCATCAGAGCCGTCTTGCGTTTCTCCAGCTCTTCCTTCGATACGAGAATGTCGGCAGTGCGCTTGTTCAAGTCGATGCGCACGCGATCGCCGGTCTTGAGCAACGCCAGTCCACCATTGCTGGCGGCTTCCGGAGACGCATTGAGGATCGATGGACTGCCTGACGTTCCCGACTGCCGGCCATCGCCAATGCAAGGCAGCGAATTGATGCCCTTCTTCAGCAGATAGCTCGGAGTGCGCATGTTGACGACCTCGGCCGCCCCCGGATAACCGACCGGACCCGCACCGCGCATGAACAGCAGCGTATGCTCGTCGATTTCCAGCGACGGATCGTCGATGCGGGCGTGATAATCTTCCGGACCATCGAATACGACAGCCCGGCCCTCGAACGCATTGGGATCCTTGGGATCCGACAAATAGCGCTTGCGGAATTCGCCATCGATCACCGAAGTCTTCATGATCGCGCTGTCGAACAGATTGCCCTTCAGATTGAGGAACCCGGCAGCCGCCAGCATCGGCTCGTCGTAAGCTTTGATGACGCGCCGATCTTCCGAGAACTGGCCTTTGCAGTTTTCCATCAGCGTCTTGCCGTTCACGGTGAGGGCATCGTCGCGGATTTTGCCCTTGGCGATCAACTCCGCGACCACCGCCGGAACGCCACCAGCGCGATAATATTCCTCACCGAGATACTCGCCGGCTGGCTGCAGGTTGACCAGCAGCGGGATGTCGTATCCGACCTTTTCCCAATCGTCGTTGTTGAGTTCGACGCCGACATGGCTGGCAATCGCATTGAGATGGATCGGCGCGTTGGTGGAGCCGCCGATGGCCGAATTGACGACGATCGCATTTTCGAATGCCGAACGGGTTAGAACCTTCGACGGCCGCAGATCCTCGTGAACCATCTCCACAATCCGCTTGCCGGTGGTATAGGCCATTTGCATCCGGTCGCGATGCGGCGCGGGGATCGCAGCGCAGCTCGGCAGGCTCATGCCAAGGGCCTCGGCCAGCGAGTTCATGGTGGAGGCCGTGCCCATGGTGTTGCAGTGTCCCGGCGACGGCGCCGACGACGCCACGAGTTCCAGGAAGCCCTTGTGATCAATCTCACCCTTGGCGAGCAGCTCGCGCGCCTTCCAGACAATGGTGCCTGAGCCTGTCCGCTCGCCGCGGAACCAGCCGTTCAGCATCGGACCGCCCGACAGCACGATGGCCGGAATATCGACCGTCGCCGCAGCCATGATCTGGGCCGGCGTTGTCTTGTCGCAGCCCGTGGTCAGGACGACGCCATCGATCGGGTAGCCATAAAGGACTTCGACCAGACCGAGATAAAGCAGGTTGCGATCCAAGCCAGCGGTCGGCCGCTTGCATGTCTCCTGGATTGGATGCACGGGAAACTCGAAACAGATGCCGCCCGCCTCGCGAATGCCCTCGCGCGTCCGCTTGGCGAGATCGAGATGGTGCCGGTTGCACGGCGTAATATCCGACCCGCTTTGCGCGATTCCGATGATCGGCTTGCCGGATTGCAGCTCTTCCAGCGACAGACCGTAGTTCATCATGCGCTCCAGATAGAGCGCGGTCATGTCGATGTTGTCTGGATTGTTGAACCAGGCTTGCGAGCGCAGCTTGATGGGTTGGGCGTCCGTTTTCTTGGCCATGTTCCGTCCCTGCCTGAACTTGCGGCCCCGCCGGCTGTACCGCCGCACCTTGTGGGCCTGCTACACCGCTTCGATACCACGATGGAGAGCGTGGTCGTCAATCAAACAACACATCGATTGCCCAATCCGCCCCCCGCGACGGCCCGGATCTCGACATTACACGGCTGATGCGCAAGAAGTGGGCAGGCCAGAGGGAAGAAATAGCAGGCCATACTCTTATGCATATCGTCATCGTCGGTGCCGGCATCGTCGGACTGAACACCGCACATCAGATGTTGGACCAGGGTTATCGGGTCACCTTGATCGACCGGGGCGAGCTGACAGCCCCCTGGCGTGGCAACGCCGGCATCATCGCTCACATCGATATCCTGCCGCTGGCTTCACCGCGCATGATCTTCCAGGCCGCCAAATGGCTGATTGACCCCATCGCGCCATTTTCGATCCGGCCAACCTATATCCCGCGCCTGATGCCGTGGCTGACGCGGTTTCTCTTCTCGGCGATGCCAAGCCGCATCGAACGGTCCACCGAAGGCATTATCCAGCTTCAGGCCATGGCGCTACCAGCCTGGGAACGACGGCTCGCCAGCCTCGGCCTGCAGAGCGAATTCAACCGCAACGGCATGCTGTACGCCTACGAAGATGTCGACGTCTTCGAGCGCACCAAGGATACGTTCCGTCGGCAGATCGAACTGTCGATTCCGTTGGAGCTGATCGACGGCACTGTGCTGCGGTCGATGGAGCCCGCGCTATCCGACAAACTGCAGCGAGCGGCCTTCTTCCCCAGTGTTGCCCATGTCAACGACCCGTATGAGATCACGCACAAGCTGGCCATGGCCGCCCTCGACCGTGGCGCTCAGATCGAAGAGGGCGTCGTTAAGAGCATCGCCGTCGCGAGCGGAGAGGAGCCGATCGCGGTTCTGGAAGGCGGCCGGTCCGTCCCAGCTGATCGCATCGTCGTTGCCGCGGGCGCGTGGTCGAAAGCGCTAGCGACCTCGCTCGGCGATTCTGTTCCGCTGGATACCGAGCGCGGCTACAACGCGACGATGTCCGAACCGGGCATCAGCCTGAGCCGACCGGTGATGTTCGAGGAGCACGCGTTCGTGCTGACACCATTGCAGACCGGATTGCGTGTTGGCGGCGCGGTGGAACTGGCCAGCACGTCGGCCAAGCCGAACTGGAAACGCGTCGAAGCTCTGTTGACAAAGGCGCGCCGGTTCGTGCCCGATCTCCAGGAAGGTGGGCGGGTCGATTTCATGGGGTGCCGGCCGTCGATCCCGGACTCCCTACCCGTGATTTCGACCTCCCGCTGGAGCAGGAAAGTTGTCTATGCGTTTGGTCACGCGCATCATGGCCTGACGCAATCCGCCGCGACGGCCGAACTGGTTGGCGCGCTGATCTCCGGGCATGCGCCCGCTATCGATATCGCACCCTACAGCGCGCAACGTTTCTGATCTGAAGGATCGCCCAAATGACGAACTACACCTTCTTCTGCGTCGATGGTCATACGTGCGGCAACCCGGTGCGGGTCGTGGCAGGTGGCGCGCCCACTCTGCACGGCAACACCATGATCGAGCGTCGCGCCCACTTCCTGGCCGAGTTCGACTGGATCCGTACCGCTCTGATGTACGAGCCGCGCGGCCACGACATGATGTCCGGGTCGCTGCTGCTGCCGCCGACGCGCGATGACTGCGACGTCGCGATCCTATTCATCGAGACGTCCGGTTGCTTGCCCATGTGCGGTCACGGCACCATCGGAACGGTGACGACGGCAATCGAACGCGGGCTTGTGCAGCCGAAAACCCCTGGCACGCTGCGGCTCGATACGCCTGCCGGCGTCGTGGTGGCCGAGTATGGCCAGAACGGCCCCTACGTCGATTGGGTACGCATCACCAACGTGCCATCCTACGTGCACGCCACCGGGCTGGAGGCCGACGTTCCTGGCATGGGGCGCCTCAAGGCCGATGTTGCCTATGGCGGCAACTTCTACGCAATCATCGAGCCGCAGGAGAATTTCCGCGGACTGGAACATATTCCGCCGAGCCAGATCGTTGCGCTGAGCCCGGTGGTGCGCCGCGCATTTGCGGAGGCTTATTCGTTCGTGCATCCCGAAAAGCCGG
>JAEYYQ010000379.1 GCA_023428365.1 Pseudomonadota bacterium
AAACCGGCAGGCGTATGCATCCAACTGTTGGCCGACAGAATGAAGAAAGCAGACACCGCGGTGCCCAGCGCGACCATCATCGTTGCAAACAGATGCAGTCCGCGGCCGACGCGATTGAACCCGAACAGCATCACACCGAGAAAGCCAGCCTCCAGAAAGAAAGCGGCCAGCACTTCGTAAGCCATCAGTGGCCCGATCACCGGACCGGTCTTGTCGGAGAACACGCTCCAGTTGGTCCCGAACTGGTAGGTCATCACGATACCGGAGACGACGCCCATGCCGAACGCGACCGCGAACACCTTTTTCCAGTAATTGAAAAGGGAGTGAAACACCTCCTGCCCGGTCCACAGATAGATGGATTGGAGGACGGCGAGATAGCTGGCGAGGCCGATGGTGAGCGCCGGAAAGACAAAATGGAACGAGACGGTAAACGCGAACTGGATACGAGCCAGCAGAACAGCGTCGCTCCAATCCATAAGCAGCCTCGCGGCGGTTCAGCGTTCAGGGTTGGCCAAGCGATAAGCCACACGGCCATTCAACCTGTCGCAATGGCCGGAGTTCCGGCAGGAGCGCGCTTTCAATCCCCTTGAGCCGCGGATTGGCGACCAATCGCCTGCCTGCCTCACGCACCGTCATCCCGGCGAAGGCCGGGATCTACGTTGGAGATCAGGCCGAGACATCCCGCGCAGCAGCCGGTTTGCCCAGCGCGCGGAGCACAGTGCCGACGATACCGGCCGCATCGAGACCGGCCTGCGCGTACATCTTCTCCGGCTTGTCGTGGTCGATGAACACATCCGGCAGAACCATCGGACGCACCTTCAAGCCGCGATCGAGCAACCCGGCGGTTGCCAGCTCGTGCATCACGAACGCACCGAAGCCTCCAACCGAGCCCTCTTCCACCGTCACCAGAACCTCGTGATTCCGCGCCAGCCGATGGATGAGATCGATATCGAGCGGCTTGGCAAAGCGGGCATCGGCGACTGTTGCAGACAGCCCCATGGCCGCAAGTTGATCCGCTGCGCGAAGCGCCTCCTGCAGCCGGGTGCCCAGCGACAGAATGGCGATCGTTGAACCTTCGCGCAGAATTCGGCCTTTGCCGATCTCCAGCGGAACGCCAACGTCCGGCATTTCGACGCCAACGCCATCACCGCGCGGATAGCGGAAAGCGCTCGGACGATCGTCGATAGCAACAGCGGTCGCGACCATGTGCTTTAGCTCGGCTTCATCGGCCGCCGCCATCAGCACCATATCCGGCAGGCACCCCAGGTACGCGAGATCGAAGCTGCCCGCGTGCGTGGGTCCGTCAGCACCAACGAGCCCCGCACGGTCGAGCGCAAACCGTACCGGCAGTCGCTGAATGGCGACGTCGTGTACGACCTGATCGTAGGCGCGCTGCAGGAACGTCGAATAGATTGCGGTAAACGGCTTATAGCCCTCCGACGCGAGCCCCGCAGCGAACGTCACCGCGTGCTGCTCGGCAATGCCGACGTCGAATGTACGATCCGGGAATTCCCTGCCGAATAGATCCAATCCGGTCCCTGACGGCATCGCGGCCGTCACGGCGACGATTTTATCGTCCGTGCGCGCAGACTGGATCAGGCTTTCCGCGAACACGCGCGTATAGCTTGGCGCATTCGGCTTCGGCTTCACCTGATCGCCGGTGATGACATTGAACCGGTTCACGCCGTGGTACTTGTCAGCAGAGTTTTCGGCGGGCGCATAGCCCTTGCCCTTCTGCGTGACGACGTGCACCAGAACCGGGCCCTGGTCGGCATCGCGCACATTCTTCAGCACCGGGAGCAAATGATCGAAGCTGTGCCCATCGATGGGGCCGACGTAGTAGAAGCCCAGCTCCTCGAACCACGCACCGCCCTGCCACAGATGGCGGGTGTACTCCTCCATCCGCGCGGCTCGGCGTTCCCAGCTCTTGGGCAGCCGCTTCGCCAACTGCTTTGCAATATCCCGGACGTAGAAGTAACTGCCGCTCGATGTAATGCGGGCCAGATAGTTCGACATCGCACCGGTCGGCGGCGCGATCGACATGTCGTTGTCATTGAGGATCACGACCAGCCGGCTGTTCATCGCTCCGGCGTTGTTCATCGCCTCGTAGGCCATGCCAGCGCTCAGCGCACCGTCGCCGATCACGGCGATGACATTGCGCTTCTCACCTGACAGATCCCGCGCTACGGCCATGCCGAGACCGGCCGAGATCGACGTCGAGGAATGCGCAGCACCGAACGGATCGTATTCGCTCTCGGCGCGCTTGGTGAACCCGGATAGCCCACCGCCCTGGCGCAGCGTACGGATGCGATCACGACGGCCGGTGAGGATCTTGTGCGGATAGGCTTGGTGGCCGACGTCCCAGATCAGACGGTCGCGCGGCGTTTCAAACACGTGATGCAGGGCGACGGTCAGCTCCACCACGCCCAAACCCGCACCCAAATGCCCTCCCGTGACGGAGACGGCATCAATGGTCTCACGGCGCAGCTCCGCCGCGAGCTGCGGAAGATCCTTCTCGGCGATCTTGCGCAGATCGTCCGGCGTCCGCACGCGATCGAGCAACGGGGTCGTGGTGCCAGAACTCACCGGTCCGGTCTCCTCACCGAAGTCTTACAAGCCCGACGGAACGGGCT
>JAEYYQ010000364.1 GCA_023428365.1 Pseudomonadota bacterium
CGATCTGGTCGGGCTTCTGCATTACGGGGATGCGTTTGCCAGGCAGCGGCTGCTGCTTTTCGGCAAACGGATTGAGATCACCGATCTTGGGGATGCTCGGCAGACTGTCCGCGCATCCGGCCAAGCCTGCGGCCATCACAATGGCAGTAGCAATGATACGGCGACGCTGTGATTTATGTTCCAGTGCGCCCATCAAACCACCTCGTCATTGCACCTTCGGGGTCTGCGCAGCAGGTGCTCCGCCAGCTGCTGGCTGAGCAGCCGAAGTAGCCGCCTCCGCTGCAGAGATCAGACCCATCACCAGATTTGCACGCTCACGCATGGAAGCCGGTGTCTTCTCATCAGCGGCTAGGCCGAGAAATGTCTGCCGGGCATCATCCAGGCGTCCGGCGCGATACGCAGCCAGCCCTAACAGCTCCCGCGCGCTCTGCCTCCACGCATTCGAATCACCCAGCAGAGGGTTGAGCCGATTCTGCACCTCGGTAAAGTCGGCAGTGTCGACTATCAACGCTACTGATTGCAGGCGCGCGTAATCTCTCAGAAGCTGATCGATGCTCGAATCGGCTGCGACAGCATCAAAGGCGGCCTGCGCTTCGGCCTTGTTTCCGGCTGCGGCGGCAGCGCCAGCAACGTGCAGACGCGCCAAGGCCGCGTATCCTGCCGGCGAGTCTTTCGCCATCGCTTCAAAGACTTGACGCGCCTCTGTCGCCTTGCCTTCCTGTGTCAGCTGAAGGGCCGTCTCGTACCGTGCGCCGGCCTCCTGGGCTGCAGCGATCTTGCGCGACTCCCACCACTGAGAGCCACCGACACCGACGATAATCAGCGCAGCCACGATGATTGCGTAGACGCCATAGGAATCCCAGAGCTTCGCCATCTGCTCGCGGCGAATCTCGTTATTGATCTCCCGCATCATCGGATCGGGTACGTCGGCCATCCTCGAACTGTTCCTCTTCGTTCGCGCTGAGCCGGACACTCTGTCGTCCGGGCCGACGTACACATAGCGCACCGCCCCGGCCGAGCCAACGCGGCTCTTGGCCTGGACCGGCGCAATCCAGCATTTAACCGGCAGTGTGCTGCGATGCTTTTCAGGCGCTTTTACGGCTGCCCGCCGATCAGGCCCAGCCCGGGAGCAGGGGCACGCCAATCAGCCACGCATGGCCCTTGAGCAGCATGAAGGTATAAAGCCCGACGCCCACCACAACGACGGCGACATCATTCCAGAAGCTGGCAGGCTCAGCCTTCGGTGCCTGGGATGCACGGTATTTGACTGAAATTCGGTCATAAATTGCAAAGGCAAGGAAGCTGCCGAACAGCAGCAGCGAGGCAAGGTCGCCGTTCGCCAGCAGATGACCGAGCGCCCAGATCTTGACGGCCACCAGCATCGGATGCCGTGCGGCCGTACGGATCCGCGATGGGATGATTGAGGCGACCAGGAGCACCATGGCAGGCAGCATGAGTGCAAAGGCCAAATGCCGCGCCCAAACCGGTGGGCTCCACAATTGCGGGTTCCAACCCGGCCCCGTTTGCAGATGGCCGAACCCGATGACAATCATTGCCAGACCGACCAGCGCCGCGACGGAGAATGCAATCTTGTAGCCGCCGACACCGAAATTCTCGACCAGCCGGCCCTTGAGATCCGCTCGCGTCGGAACAAGATGCACCGCAAAGAAGAGGGCGAGCCCGGCAATCAAAAGCATCTTTGCTGCATCCCCTCTTTAGCGAAACGGAGCGCTGGAAAATCCGTGGGCGTGCCACAACATCGCCCGACCTTTATTCGATTGTGCGCAGCAGGGCGAGCGTGGTACTTGGGTGACAGGGGCCGGGGAAAATTTTGGGGGTCCCAATTCAGGTTGTATGTGTAGGCTTAGCCGGCGTGGCGGCGGCCTTGGGAATTGGACGTTTGGCGCGTCCTGCAGACGCAAGTCTGCGAGATTCTCGAGCATCGAAGCCTTGAGGGGGTGTCGATGAACGGCAGTCGCAGCGAGATCGTGACTCATTCGAATGGCCATGGCGCGGCCAACGGCGCCAGTGAAATCGAGACGTCTCGTCCGAAGCCTCCGAAGCTCGTCGACGAACTCGCTCAAGCCATGGGCATGGGCCAAGAGACGTTTGAGCGCTTGCGTCCGGCTGCCGCGCCTCTCAACGCGCCGCCGCCGCCCTCGCAGACCGCAACCACGACGACGCTGCCTGCAATGCCGCCGCCGCGGAACTTCTTCGACGACGAAGATGATGATGCGGCGATGCCGATCCCTTCGACGTGGCGCAATCCACCGGAGCCCCCTCGGGTCCGCGGTCTGTCCGATCAGCTTCGCGCCACGGGTTTGGGCTTCGCCACCGGCTTGGCTGTCGTAGTTCCTGCCGTGCTTCTGATGACCGGCCATTTGGACAACTCGTCCTTCAGTCAGCTCGCGAACATGCTGCCGGGTTCGCTGGCCGTGAGCCAGGATGCTCCGAGGACGGCCGATGAGACGCCGCGTGTTCAGCAACGGGCAGTGACAACAACGACGGTGGCTCCGCAGGTGGTGCAACCACCGGCAATTGCGGCTGTGGCTCCGGCTCCGGAACCGGTTTTAGCCGCAGCACCCGTTGCGCCCGCTCCTGAACCAGTCCCAGTTGAAGCTCCGATTGCGCCTGCCCCTGAGCCGGCCCCGGCGGTGACTTTCGCGGCCCCCACCATTACCGCGGTGGAGCCACCGCAACCGCCGGTCATCGCCGAACCTGCGCCTGCCACCACACCCGCTCCGGCCGCAGAAGCACCTCCCGTTACTGCTGCGCCAGCGCCGATAGCCAGCCTGGCTCCCGCCCCGCCGGCTCCCGTGTCGGCCCCGGCGACCAGCGGTAACGAAATTGCGGAAGGCAAAGAACGCTTTCGCGGTGGTGACATCACAGGAGGCCGCAATGTGCTCGCGCGCGCTGCCGCCAGTGGCAATGCCGAAGCGATCATGGCCCTCGCCGAAACCTATGATCCGAATATGCTGGCCGCATGGGGCATCATGACCGCTGCCCCCGATGTCACCACGGCGCGCAGACTGTATACCAAAGCACGCGACTCGGGCCTGGAGATCGCCGGAACCCGGCTGAAAGGGCTGGAATAGCGCGTTGCTATTCAGCTGCCTCAACCAAGGTCGCGCGAACAAAGGTTCCGATGTAATCCATGAGGCGGTCGCTCGTGGTGCCGGCGCCTTCGACATGACCTTGCGCGATTTCGCGAGCCTGGACGGCATGCAGGTGAGCGCACAGCGGAAGATCGACAAGTCGCTGATAATGAAGATACCAGAAACGCCGCGAGTGACCGTGCAGGTAGCGCATCGCGCGGGACGCGTACTCGTTGTGCGCCGCGTCTGCGACCAGAAGATTGTGTTCGCGATCAAGCCGCATGAACGCGATGTCGTCGTTGGTCGAAGCAGCGCGTTCCATTCCGTCGGCAATATCGACAAAGCGTTGACGCTGAGCCTCGCTCGCACGCTCAGCCCCCAAGCGGGCCAACAGTCGCTCCAACTCGCGGCGAACCTCGAGAACCCTCAGCTGGTTTTGAGTGTCGCTCCGCGAGACGAGAATGCCTTTGCGCGGAAGAACGGTCACAAGACCTTCAAATGCCAGGCGCTGCAGCGCCTCTCGTATCGGCGTTCGCCCGAACCCGAGATCGTCTGCAACCTCATGCTCGGAAACGAAGTCGCCCGGCTTCAGCCTCAAGGTGACGATCTGTTCTTCGAGCAGTCGATAAGCCTGTTCTGTCAGCGTTGCGGCTTGATCGGCCGCTAACGTTTTGGCCGGAATATCCGAGTTCGTGTGCTGTTTAACGTCTACCCGTGCGATCATAATGCGACGCCATTTCGGGATCGAGAGCTGCAAATCGCCATCCCCTTAGCGCGATGCGATGCCGAGGGAAAGACAAGATCTGTAGCCGCCTGAATTGCCAGGCACCCCGGTTAGAGCCCTCCGGAGCATGCCGCAGTTGACATCATCCGCGGCGCACGTCATCTACCCAAAGTGTTCGGCACCTTGCGGCTCCGAGCGCGTCAATCACTCTTTTGGATCAGAAATGGACGTTCCCAGTAGTCGTCCCTTCGGGGACTGCTTTCAGGTTGGACAATCGCGACCCTTTGAGGTCGCCATGCGCCGTGATGCGCGGCCGCCCGTGCGGGCTGTGAGGGCCAACTAGGCTCTT
>JAEYYQ010000450.1 GCA_023428365.1 Pseudomonadota bacterium
AGGCCGTCCTGAACACCATGGCGCGTCTCGGCGCGGGCATGGATGTGGTGTCCGAAGGCGAATTGCGCCGCGCGCGCGCTGCCGGTGTGCCTGCCGACAAGATCATTTTCGCTGGTGTCGGCAAGACGCGTGAGGAAATGGAGTATGCGGTCGGCGAAGGCATTCTCGGCTTCAACGTCGAAAGCGAGCCCGAGCTGGAACTTCTGAGCGAGGTTGCCGCGAAACTCGGCAAGACGGCGCGCATCGCCGTACGCGTCAATCCGGATGTCGACGCCAAGACGCACGCGAAGATCTCAACCGGCAAGTCCGAGAACAAGTTCGGCATTCCGTTCCTCGATGCGCCACGCCTGTACGCCAAGGCGGCAAAGCTGCCGGGCATCAAGATTGCCGGCATTCACATGCACATCGGCAGCCAGATCACCGACCTCGCGCCGTTCGCCGACGCCTTCCGGCTGATGCGGGAACTGGTCCTGGATCTTCGCCGCGCGGGTCATGAGCTGGAACACCTGGATCTCGGCGGCGGCCTCGGTATTCCCTATCGCGGCACCAACGACGTGCCGCCGCACCCCGATGAATACGCAGCTACGGTTCGCGCGGCCGTGGGAGACCTGGGCCTGAAGCTGGTTCTGGAGCCCGGCCGCATGATCGTCGGCAATGCTGGCGTGCTGATCTCCCGCGTCGTGTACGTCAAGCAGGGCGCCGCCAAGACGTTCACGATCGTCGATGCGGCGATGAACGACTTGATCCGGCCGACGCTGTACGAGGCGCATCACGATATCTGGCCGGTTGATGAGGCGAAGCGCGAACTCACGCCGACAAGCCAGGATATCGTCGGACCGGTATGCGAAACCGGCGACTATCTCGCGCTCGACCGTGCGCTGCCGCCTCTCGAATCAGGGGATCTGATCGCGGTCATGACAGCCGGTGCCTACGGCGCGGTGATGTCGTCCACCTACAATACGCGCCCACTGATCCCCGAGGTTCTGGTGCACGGAAACGACTATGCGGTCGTACGGCCACGCCCCAGTTACGAGGAATTGATCGGACAGGACCGCCTTCCGGCCTGGCTTTCGGGCCAATAGCGTCCCCAGCCCGTAGAACGGCCCTTGTGCCGCCGCTTTTTGCCCTGCACCATGCAACCTGTACGCCATCTGGTTGTTAGCTGAAGGCAGGATGCGCGCATTGGTACTCATTCAGCGGGCGAGGCCGTGCTAGGCTAGGGAATGTCGGACAAACAGCAGTCGATAATGGCGGAGAGCAGGCAGTTCGAGCGCAAGGTATCGCTCAGCCGCTTGGCCATGCTGTTCGAGGCTGTATGGCCTCGGCTGTGGCTGGTGCTCGGCGTGATCGGCCTGTTTATCGGCGCCTCGCTGGCCGGCCTGTGGCTGTGGCTTTCACCGCTGGCGCATAAGATCGTCCTCGGGCTGTTCGCTCTAGCCCTGCTCGCGGCGCTGATTGCCGTGGTTCGCGTGAAATGGCCGAGCCGTGACGAGGCCCTTCGCCGCATCGAGCGCAGATCCGGCATCGCGCATCGGCCAGCATCCTCTTACGAAGACACCCTCACGGTCGGCGGTTCCGATCCCGCAACAGACCGTATTTGGCGCGCCCACAAGGCCAGGCTCGCCGAGCTGATGGCGCGGCTTCGCGTCGGCGCCCCGCAGCCACGTACCGACCGGCGCGATCCGTTTGCGCTTCGCGCGCTGCTGTTGCTGGGTGTCCTGTTGCTCGTGGCCCTCGTTGGCGACCGGGCCAAGGATCGCCTCTGGGCGGCTTTCCATTTCGGACCTGCATCGCAGCTGACGACAGCGCGGATCGATGCCTGGGTGGCTCCGCCGCCCTATACGGGACGTGCACCGATCCTGCTGGCCGACGGCGGTCAAAGCGGCATCAAGCCGGTTTCAGTCAACGGTTCCGGGCCGATTGAGGTGCCCGCGAAAAGCGTCATCATCATTCGCGCCAGCGGCGCCGGCCAGCTTTCTCTCGAGCAGCCGGGCTCGGACGGTAAACCGGCAACGGTCGAAGGTCAGCTGCCGAAGGATGCTGCGGATATTTCCGAAGTCCGCAGCGAACTGACGAGCTCGGGAACGTTGCGTCTCCTCGGCGGGCGATCCGAAATTGCTTCGTGGGATTTCCGCGTGATTCCCGATCAGGCTCCGCGCGTCGCGCTGACCAAGGAGCCGGAGTACACCGTCCGCGGCGCCATGATGCTGTTCTACAAGATCGCGGACGACTACGGCGTTGCCTCGGCCGAGGCCCGTTTCGAGCGCCCGCGCACTGGGGCAGGCGATCCACGCACAAGCTGGGCGCGCGCCGATTTGTTGCAAGGACCACGGCCGCCGTTGGAGCGGCCGCCCGTGCTGTCGCTGCGGCTGCCACGCCATAACGCCAAGGAAACCGAGACATCGAGTTTTCATGAAATCGGCGGACATCCGTGGGCCGGCATGAAGGTCCGCATGACGCTGGTCGCCAAGGATCACGGCGGCAACGTCGGCAAGAGCCAGCCGATCGAGATCATCCTGCCTCAGCGCCAGTTCCGGAATCCGCTTGCCAAGGCGGTTATCGAACAGCGCCGCAAGCTGGTCGAGGATCCGCGCTATCGTCCGCTCGTCGTGCGCGCGCTCGATGCGCTGACCATGGAGCCGGACGGCTTCATCAACGATCGTCACGTTTATCTCGGCCTGCGATCCGTCCACTATCGTCTGGCCAAGGACGGCAGTCGCGACGCACTGCGTAGCTCGGTGGATCAGCTCTGGCACGTCGCGCTTCGGATCGAAGATGGCGGTAGCCTGACCGATGCTGAGCGGCGGCTGCGGGATATCCAGGATCAACTGTCGAAGGCTCTGGAAGAAGGCGCCTCCGACGAGGAAATTGCCCGACTGATGCAGGAGCTTCGCCAGGCGCTGGCCGAGTTCATGCAGCAACTGGCGCGGCAGGCCCAGCAGAACCAGCAGGCGATGCCGGAGGGCATGAACCCCAACCAGATCATGCGTCCGGAAGACCTCGAGCGCATGCTGCAAAACCTGGAGAACATGGCGCGGCAGGGATCGCGCGAGACGGCCCAGGAAATGTTGAGTCAGCTGCGCGAGATGCTGGAATCCCTGCAAAG
>JAEYYQ010000471.1 GCA_023428365.1 Pseudomonadota bacterium
GGCAGAATGAAAGCGTTTGATGCGAGTCGATTGCGCGGGGGACGCTAGGTCGCGGCAGCTTTTGCCTCTGGCCTGAAAACAAGGCACGTCTCGGTTCCGTGAGCCAGAAGCTTGCCGGAGGCGTCCCAGAGACGGCCTTCGGCGGTCGCGATGCGTCCACCGGTGTGGATGACTTTGCCCTCGCAGCGCAGTTGCCCCGAATCCGGCATTACGGCTTTCACGAAGTTCACCGCGAGATCGACTGTCGTGTAACCCTGCCCCGCGTCCAGCGTCGTATGCACAGCACACGCCATGGCTGAATCGAGCAGCCCCGACACCCAGCCGCCGTGAATCGTACCAAGCGGGTTGTAGAACTGCTGCGAGGGCAGCGCCGCGAAAACCACGCGGCCATGTTCCACTTCCGAAATCCAGATGCCTGAGGTTGCTGCATAGGGCGGCGCCGGATGCACACCATCTCGAACGGCCTGGAGAAATTCGAGGCCCGACGTCGAGATCAGGACATCACGCGAAACCACGCCCACCTTCGTGAAGGGTGCCGTCGACATCCGCCGCTCTCCCTGGCTGGCGACACTCAGCTTTTCAGTCGATAACCCGTCGAGAAAATCCACCAGACGATGGCAAGACACGCCATAAGGAATGCCAGTGTCATCCCGAGGCTGACACCGACACTGACATCGGAAATACCGTAGAAACTCCAGCGAAAGCCGCTGACGAGATAAACGACGGGATTGAACAGGCTGACTTTCTGCCAGAACGGCGGCAGCGCCTCCAGAGAATAGAAAGTGCCGCCCAGAAACGTCAGTGGCGTGATGATAAGCAGCGGCACGAGTTGCAGCTTCTCGAAACCATCGGCCCAGATGCCGATGATAAATCCAAGCAGACTGAACGTGATCGCCGTCAGCAATAGGAACGCCACCATCCAGACCGGATGCATGATCGTCAGGGGCACGAACAGGCTCGCCGTGGCCAGCACTATGACGCCCAGGATCACGGATTTGGTGGCCGCCGCCCCGACGTAGCCGAGTAGCACTTCATAGAACGAGATCGGTGCCGACAGTATTTCATAGATCGTCCCCGTGAAGCGCGGGAAATAAATGCCGAACGAGGCGTTGGCCACGCTCTGCGTCAGCAGCATCAGCATGATCAGGCCTGGCACGATAAAGGCGCCGTAAGTCACGCCCTCGATCTGCGGGATTTTGCTGCCGATTGCGGCGCCGAACACGACGAAATACAGCGACGTGGAAATCACCGGCGAAACGATACTTTGCAGCAACGTGCGCCCGGTTCGCGCCATCTCGAAATAATAGATCGCGCCAATGGCTCGGAAGTTCATCGGCTTTGCCTCAACAGATCGACGAAAATCTCCTCCAGCGAACTCTGCGACGTACGCAGGTCGCGGAAGCGAATTCCGCTTTCGGACAATTGGCTCAACAGTGTCGTAATGCCGGTGCGCTGCGCCCGCGTGTCGTAGGTGTAGGTCAGCTCGCGACCGTCTGCTGACAACACGATCGGATAATCCATCAGACCTGGCGGCAAAGCCGCTAAGGGCTCATGCAGCTCCAGCGTCAGTTGCTTCTTGCCGAGCTTGCGCATCAGCTCGGATTTCTCTTCGACCAGGATCAGCTCGCCGCCGCTGATGACGCCAACGCGGTCGGCCATCTGCTCGGCTTCCTCGATGTAGTGCGTCGTGAGGATGATCGTCACGCCATCGTCGCGCAGCGCTCGTACCACGCGCCACAGATCCTGTCGCAGTTCCACATCGACGCCCGCGGTCGGCTCGTCGAGGAACAGGATGCGCGGCTCATGGGCAAGCGCCTTCGCGATCAGCACACGGCGTTTCATGCCGCCGGACAGCGTCATGATCTTGCTGTCCTTCTTCTCCCACAGCGACAGATCGCGCAGGATCTTTTCGACATATGCCGGATTGGCGGGCTGTCCGAACAGGCCACGGCTGAAGCTGACAGTGGCCCAGACCGTTTCGAACGAGTCGGTGGTCAGTTCCTGCGGGACGAGCCCAATCATCGACCGCGTCGCCCGATAGTCGGAAACGATATCGCGGCCGTCGACCGTGACGCTGCCGCTACTGCGATTGACAATCCCACAGATGATGCTGATGAGCGTCGTCTTGCCGGCACCATTTGGCCCCAGCAGCGCGAAGATCTCGCCCTTCATGACGTCGAGGTTGATACCTTTCAGCGCTTCGAAGCCCGTGGCGTATCGTTTCGACAGATCGGCAATGGAAATGATGGGATGCTGCATGCGGGATGAAACCAGCGGTGAATGGAGACCGGCAGGGTTTATACCGATCCTACTTTGGAGCCAACTTGGCGATGGTGAGGCGGAGTGGAGTTGATACCTAAACCCGGCGATCTTACGGCGCCGGGGCTTATCTCCTCAGATATGGGCTTTTCGATTTCGCGCGAGCACGGTTGAACATAAGAAGGCCGGTGCTCACAGCCAAGGCTGATAGCGCCGCGACTATGAAAGAACGTACGAGCCCCACATCCTCGATCGTCGCACCGAGAATAAGGAAAAACGCGACGAACGAGAGCAACGACAGTGCAACGCCGCGGATGAGTTGAACGGCGGGCTGCCATCCCCAACGCGCATGGGTAAACGTACCCACCACCGTCACGATAACGGGAAAGCTCGATACGATACCGACCAGCTCCGGCGGCAAAATCTCGGCACTGAACGTGATGATCGCCACCAGAACGGCCGTCGCAATCATCCGCATCGGGATATCCCACCACGGCAGCAACGGCGGAGCGCTCAGCACATCCGGACGCGGCATCAGCAGATTGGCGCCTATCAGACTTGCAACGGCAATGATCGCCGCCGCCCATGCCGACATCTGGAGACCATCCAGCAGATAGCCCGCGATGCCGTAGGACACGAACACCGCCAACACGGCCCATGGCCACGACGCGCGTCTGGCTGCGTACGCGAACGCGAGTAGCGAAAATGCGATAGTGATTGCACCGACAAGAGCGCCCGTAGCTGTCCGGGCAACAAACGTCTCACCGTACTCCAGACCAAGGAAGAACAGGATAGGGCCGGTCATCCACGGAATGCCGATGATCAGCGCTGCGAAGGTCGGGCCCCAGCGCCGCGCCGCAATGCTGACCAGCGCAACGAGCACCGGCGTGATGACGATCTTGAGAAGAAACAGCATCGGCCGCCTTGCCGGGGTCGAACAAATTGAACTGCAGACGGCCTTTCGGACCGGATTGAGCCAGCAGCGGGGCTGGGCATACTTCCGTCGTTAGCATCTTGCAAGCCAAAGCAGGGCAAGCATGCCCTACCTGCGCGGATGTTGGCTGCATACATAGCGCGAGAGGCACTGCTGAACAGATGAGCCGTCGGAATTGGCTTCATCCTGGCAACGCTCGACACAGTCTTCGTAGGTCCAGCGCTTGCGCGGGTAATGATCGCAGCGATTTGCAAAGATGCATTGTTTCAGCGTGGTTTCGGGTGGCAGATTATCGCGGCAATCCTGGACGCAAGCTTGATAGCTCATCGTCTCTGCGACCGCGAACGGCATCCCCCAGAATTGCCCGATACAAACCGCGCAGGCTGCTGCCACTGCTCGCACAGTTTGAGGCCCCCCCTTTTGCTTTTGCCTTGGCCTCCATCCCCGGTGTCGAGCTTACTCGGCGGCTTATGCGCCTTCCAACCGGCTCACCCATGCCTTTGCCATTTGGCTTACGAGGTGTGGCGCAGTTCCCCCATAACTTGTCCGACTCTTCACAGAGTTATCAACACTCAGCACTCTGAAGATATCTTTCGTGATCCGCGGCTCGACCGTCTGCATCGTCCCCAGCGGCAGCGAATCAAGATCGACGCCCTTCGCTTCCGCCGCGGCCACGATCCGTCCGGTAACGTGATGCGCATCGCGGAACGGCAGATTGAGATTCTGCACCAGCCAGTCGGCGAGATCTGTGGCGGTGGAATAACCGCGCCCCGCGGCCTTGGCCATGACCTCGGCGTTGGGCTCCATGTCCTCCACCATGCCGGCCATGGCCGCAAACACCAGAGCCACGCTGTCGAGGGCGTCGAAGGTGACTTCCTTGTCCTCCTGCATGTCCTTGGAATAGGTGAGCGGCAGGCCTTTCATCACCATCAGCAGGCTCTGGAATGCACCAGCGATGCGGCCGCCCTTGGCGCGCGCCAATTCGGCCGCGTCCGGATTGCGCTTTTGCGGCATGATCGACGAGCCGGTCGTGAATCGATCAGACAGCTTGATGAACCCGAACTGCGGCGTCATCCAGATGACGATCTCCTCCGCCAGTCGCGACATGTGCATCGCGGCGATACTGGCGGCGGCGAGCGTTTCGAGCGCGAAGTCGCGATCGGAAACACCGTCGAGCGAGTTCGCGGTCGGCCCGTCGAAGCCCAGCGCTTTCGCCGTCATCTGGCGATCGATCGGGAACGACGTTCCAGCCAGAGCCGCCG
>JAEYYQ010000502.1 GCA_023428365.1 Pseudomonadota bacterium
CCACACAGCAATGAGTCCCAAAAGCATGGAGACGGCGATCGGCGGGCTTGTGGTCAACGCAGCGATGCTTGCCGCGAGGGCTAGCAGAAATGTTCCCGCTGCTGTCTGGAACCGTCCGGGCTCTCGCAGTTCTTCACCGCGTATCAGGTTATTGACCGCTGTCGCATGAATATAGACCCCTGGGATTGACGCACGTGCGAACGCCTGACTTCTGGTTGGGGCAGGCAGAACGCAGCGGCTCGTGGGTTGCGGTGTGTCCGTCGCCAGCCGCTTGGATGAAACAGCGCGATCTTCCAGATCCAGAACCGCCCCAAGAAGCACGACGCGCCCCTCAAAGGCGCTGCGAAAAAAAGCGCTGTCGCCCTTATTAGCGCACTCCCTGAGATCGGCCAGAGAATAGGTCGGGATGTCATCTGCGCCGCCCTCAAAGTTCAATGTGAACGTATTCGGCGACTGCGTCGCAACACGATGATTGCCCAGAGTCAGCTGCCCCTGCTCGGACAGATCGGGCGCCGCTCCCAATGCCCGGGCCGCGAGCTCAACGGACATCGATGGCATACGCATGCCGTCCGTTACAAAACTGAATGGCATCCGCCGGACGATCTCGTCATTGTCGAGGTGAAAATTGAGCGCGCGGATGTTGGCCTGCTGCCCGACCGCAATACGCTGGCCAGGTGACGGTTGAATCGGATGATCCTGGTGCTGAACTTGCCCGAGTACGATCCTATCGGCGCGCGCACCCTTGGCGAGAACGCGAAGGAAGTCCCGATCAAAGCCGCGAACGCGACCACCCAATGTGCCATCCTCGAATGGCATCTCGGATTGCTCGATGGAGGTCGGAAATATGACGTCCATACCAATGACCTTGGCGCCGCCTTGAAGGACCGCGTCGAGAACAACACCGATCTCGCGGGTCCAGGTGACGTTTGGCGTCCCTTCGAACGGCTTGCGGCGGTAGGTTTCCTCATCGAGCGCGATGACCACGGTCGGCGAGAATTGCGGAGAATGCATCGTGCCGACGACCTTCCAGCGCAGCCAGGTCAGCACATCGATGGACAGTCCGCGCAGACGGTCGAACTGTGGCAAGGCGAGGAAGAGGCTCGTCAGCGCAGCGATCAGAAGAGCCGCCGAAACATTGCGTCGACCGACAGCTCGCAGCATTGGGTCAGTCCTTGACGGCGCGATGAGACGTCACGGCTGACGCACGAGGCGAGCGATCACCGGAACGCCATCACGCCGTGCATCCGGCGCGATTTTAATGGTCACGTCTGCCGACGGTGTTTTCACGTGATAAAGGCCATTCGCGGCGAGCAGCACACTTTCCTGGCCGAGATCGAAAAACGCACCGCGCAGTAACTTGGCCGCCGTCACATCAATCTCATATCGCTCGCCTGGCTTGTCCGTGCGTTCGATGACGAGTTTCCCCGGGGTTTTGACCTCAATGATCGGAGAGAGGCTGTGCACCGTTCGCTGCGGTAACGGTGATTTGCTGGCGGCGCGCCTGAAGCTCAATGCGCCGCTCTTCTCCGCCTGCTCGGTGGCAAGCCGCATTTGCCCGCCGTTGCAGCGGATTTTGGTTCGATCCACCGTCCCGCCATCGACGCTGCTTTGTTCGCTACCGACGATAACGGTGCCGCCCTGAATGTTTTCGCGCCAGCAGGACTGCATGTATCCGATCACGATAGCATCCCCGGGCGACAGCCTGATAACTTGCCCTGGCGTGAGGTAGTCCATGAATTCGACGCCGGCCGAGCGGCTTTCGACCTCTTCAACGACGGCGACCGGAGCCTGAGCGGTGGCCGCTGCTGACCCGTATACAACACCCACCAGAAGCAGGACTGCTCGTCGAAACGTCGGCATTGCACACATCCTCACGCCAAGTCGCGCCGTATACTAGGACGTTGGCTGAATTAATCGCAACCAGATCTGACTGGCAGCGAGTTATCGGAGCAAGTGAAGTTTGTATGGTTCATCCGCTTCGGTCAGATCAGGCGCTGGCACGGATTGACAGCCGACGTATTATTTATCGTCTTCTGCGTCTCCAACCCAGGAAACAAATCATGCTTCGCAGGATGATCGCCACCTATCTCGCGCTGGTGCTCGCCGCCAGTTGCGCCCACGCAGCAGACGAGTTGAAGGGTGTAACCAAAGTGCGCGTCGAGGTTGCTGACGTGGACGATGATGCGAAACAGTGTGGGCTCACGAAGGAGTCAATCGAACGTCGCTTTCTAGAGAGTGCGCAGTTCCTGTCAGGCATCAAGATCGTAAACGAAGCGCGCGTTCCGGTACTCAAGGTCGAAGCTCTGATCATGCGACCACCCGGGCTTTGCGTCGCTCATTTTCTCGTCCAGCTTGTCAGGTTTGAATCCTTTAATTTTGCGCCACGCGATAAGCGTATGGGCACCATCGAATTATTCAGAGCGGGCGCAATCGACACAACACCAACGACGGACGGATCCCAACTCCTCGGCGTAGTTGAAAACCTTGGGCACGCGCTCGCGCAGCAATGGGAAGAGGATAATTTTTAGCGGCTGACAGGTGTCCGAGCTCGCTACCCCTGTTCCTACAATCACACGTGTGGGTCATCCATAGTTGAAGCTGGCTTTGCCAGTTTGCGCAACGCGTCCACGTCACGGATCTCAACGTTCGCACCACGGACTTTCACGTTGTATGACACGAGCGACGCGAACGTCCGCGACAGAACTTCCGGCGCCATGCCGAGGCGGGATGCCAGAACTTTTTTCTCGAACGGCAGCACGAAGCGTCCGGTCGCGCCCGTCTGCTGATCCTGCGAGAGCAGCCAGTTCGCCAACCGCTCCATACTCGATCGCAGCTTCTGGTTCTTCAACTCCTTCACCAATCCGCGATAGGCGTGGGCGAGTTCCTGCGCCAGGGCGCGGGCAAAAGCGCCGTCAGCAGCAAAGGCCTTGCGCACCGCGGCTGCCGGAACGAGAAGCACGCGAGAGGGCACCAGAGATCGCGCCGACTTCAGATAGACCTTATCGAGGATCACCGCAGCGACGATGAAGCTGTGGCCCGGGCCGAGAATGGACACGGTCGTCTCGCGATCACGATACGCCGAGAAAATTTCCACCTGCCCATCGACAACGATATGGAGGAAGTCGGCCGGATCGCCCTCGCGCGCGAGTTCGACGTAGGCCGGGAACTTCTGCAGGTACGAAGCGTGCAGAAGCTCGTCAGTCAGAGCCGCATCCACACCTACGAAGAGAGATAGCTTGCGCATCTCTTCGATCTCGTCGGGTCGCATGGCAAACCTCCGCACCAGAGTAGGGCTCATTTTCTAGTTGGATCGCGCGGGATTTGAATTGATTAATATCAATTATAAACTTGATGAACACGCCACAACCGAAAGATTAATCCGGAGAAATATCTGACAATCGTCTGAAACAACCTTGCAAGTTGATGCGCTGCGGTACTCGTTGACCGAAGTCAAACGCCAGTTCACACATCTATCTCACGGTCCTCTTGTCAGCGCGCTTCAGCACAGAGGGTGAGCATGTCGAGCGCCGTTATCCGCCCAGCCGATCAACGTACGGCCTTGTGGCTATCGACCATCGCGTTCACGGTCTGCTTCGCAGTCTGGACGATCTTCGCCATCATCGGCATTCAGATCAAAGCCGACCTCGGTCTCAGCGATACGCAATTCGGTCTACTGGTCGGCACGCCGATCCTTACAGGGTCGCTGATAAGGCTGATCCTCGGCATCTGGGCGGATCAATACGGCGGTCGGGTTGTTTATACGTGGACGATGCTGTCCGCCGCCGTGATGACGGCGCTGCTAACGCAAGCCTACAACTATCCAACCTTTCTTCTCGCCGCGCTCGGCGTCGGCATTGCCGGCGGTTCGTTCTCGGTCGGCGTTGCCTACGTCGCCAAGTGGTTTCCGAAAGAACGGCAGGGTATGGCACTCGGCATCTTCGGCGCCGGTAACGTCGGCGCGGCCGTCACAAAATTCGCCGCGCCCGTGATCATGATCGCGTACGGCTGGCGCACGGTCGCGCTCGTTTGGGCGGCCGTCCTGGCGATCACCGCCGTCATCTACTTCCTGTTCACGAAGGACGATCCCGATCTCGCCCGCCGCCGCGCGACGGGCCAGAAGCCTGAGCCGATGTCAGCGATGCTGGCGCCGCTGAAGAGCATCCAGGTCTGGCGCTTCTCGCTCTACTACTTCTTCGTGTTCGGCGCGTTCGTGGCGCTGGCGCTGTGGTTACCGAGGTATCTCATCGGCGTCTACGGTTTGGACATCACCACGGCCGGCGCGATCGGCGCACTGTACTCGATCCCGGCCTCGGTATTCCGTGCCTACGGTGGTCATCTCGCCGACAAGTATGGCGCACGGCGCATCATGTACTGGACCTTCCTGGTCTCGGTCGCGTGCACCTTCGTCCTGTCCTATCCGCCGACACAGTATGTGATCGAGGGCATCCGCGGACCCGTCACCTTCACCACGCGCATGAGTCTCCTCGGCTTCATCGTGGTGGCGTTCGTGCTGGGCTTCTTCATGAGCCTCGGCAAGGCGGCCGTCTTCAAGCACATCCCAATCTATTACCCCGACCGCGTTGGCGCAGTGGGCGGCATCGTCGGTCTCGTCGGCGGGTTGGGCGGCTTCGTACTCCCCATCGCATTCGGTGCCCTCAATGATCTGACGGGCGTCTGGCAAAGCTGCTTCTGGCTGCTGTTCCTCATCGTCAGCGTCTCGCTGGTCTGGATGCACGTTGCGATCCGCGAGATGGAGAGAACGGCCGCGATCGCCGGTGTGCCGGTCAAGAAGCTTCCGGAACTGCCGGAAATGCAGCCGGTGCATGGCACTGCCCAGGAAGGCGCTCTTGCCGCCCGCGGCGCGATCCAGGACTGGCGACCAGAGGAAAAGAACTTCTGGGAGAGCCGTGGCCAGGCTATCGCGCGGCGCAATCTCTGGATTTCCATCCCCTGCCTGCTGCTATCGTTCGCGGTCTGGATGGTGTGGTCAGTCGTCGTAGCGAAGTTGCCGGCTGTCGGCTTTGCCTTCGACAATGAGCAGCTGTTCTGGCTTGCGGCCCTGCCCGGTCTGTCGGGCGCGACGCTGCGCATCTTCTACGGCTTCATGCCGGCCATCTTCGGCGGCCGTTTGTGGACGACACTCGCAACCTGGTCGCTGCTGATCCCCGCACTCGGCATGGGCTTTGCGGTCCAGAACCCGAATACGCCCTACTGGATCTTCCTCGGGCTCGCACTGCTATGCGGCTTCGGTGGCGGCAACTTCGCCTCGTCGATGGCCAACATCAGCTTCTTCTTTCCCAAGGCGGAGAAGGGCAACGCGCTGGCCATCAACGCCGGGATCGGAAATCTCGGCG
>JAEYYQ010000532.1 GCA_023428365.1 Pseudomonadota bacterium
CGTCTGGATACTACAGCTATCTCTGGTCGGAGGTTCTCGATGCCGATGCGTTCGCGGCCTTTGAGGAAACAGGAAACGTGTTCGATCTTGACGTGGCTGCCCGCTTGAAACAGTTCGTCTATGGTGCGGGTGGTCTGCGCAAGGAAGATGAGGCTTACATTGCGTTTCGCGGCAAGCTGCCAAGCGTTGATGGTTTGCTCAAGCAGCGGGGACTCGTTGCATAGCGGGCGCGAGAAAAACATAAGACGATTTGAATTGACGAACGCGCCGGGTGCTCCCATGTTTATTCTATCCTTGAAGAAAGGAGGTCTAGGAAAATGCAACCACCGGGTAGTCTTAGGCCGTCTTGCCTATGCTGACGATCGCAGGATCGGTGAGGCGGCAGACCAGACAATTTGAAGTTTGCGCGATGATTGGCAACTTGATGCCGGAGAAGCGCAGGTAAATCCTGGCTCCTGTATTCTGCGCAACGTGGAATCCGTTCGGGCTGATTTACTAGGTGCGATCCGCCGGCTTGGTCGTCTGGCATAGGCCAGCGATTGACAAGTCGGATGAGGACACCGCACGTGCAGGCTCCGCGTCGGGCGCGCCAATGATCGAAATCCTGATCTGACGGGATGGGCAAGCGAGCGGTTTCAAGACCAAGACCGGCCAGCGTCGGGTGCTCAGTCACCCGAATGCACAACAGCCGGTGCTGCTGACCGCGGCAAACATCGCCCATAAGACCGCTAAAGATCGGTCGAGCCCGACGGAAATTCTCCGTCGGGCTCTCCATTTCAGCGGCGACATTTGCGATGGCTACGCCCCAAGGGGTAAGCTCGTCCGCGTGCCTTTTCCGCGCCTGATACGAATGCGAAACTTCGGTATGGGAGCCGAGGGGCGGAGATGATGAGGCATGTGCGGGCGATAGTGGTTGCGATGATGCTGGGAGCAACTGCGCAGGCGGCAGTCGCAAACCCATTGCATCCATGGCTCCAAGCACCGCAGGCCAGTCGGACGCTTCAATCGTCCATCCCGCCGCCTGAAGGGTTTCAGCGGATCACCGCCTCGCCTGGTTCATTCGCCGCGTGGCTCGCGAACTTGCCGATGAAGCCGGATGGCGCGCCGGTGAAGCTATTCACCGGATCGGACAAGTTCCGGCAGGACGTCCATGTGGCTATTGTTGAAATCGATGTTGGAAAGCGTGATCTGCAGCAGTGTGCCGATGCCATCATGCGCCTGAGGGCTGAGTGGTTATGGTCGGCGGGCCGGGCGGGTGAGATCGGCTTCAATTATACCGGCGGCGGGCGCGTCTCGTGGGCGCGGTGGGCCAAGGGCGAGCGGCCGTCAGAAGACGGTAAGCGCTGGTCGACGCGCGGCAAGCCGGATCGCAGCTACGCTAGTTTCCGCCGTTATCTCGATCAGGTGTTCTCCTATGCAGGTACATACTCCCTGGAACGGGAACTTAAGCCGATATCACTGGACAGTGTGCAAGTCGGTGACGTGTTCATCAAGGGTGGCTTTCCCGGCCATGCGGTGCTGGTAGCGGATATGGCCGTGAACCCCGCGACCGGCGAGAAGCGGTTTCTGCTACTGCAAAGCTATATGCCCGCACAGGACATTCACGTGCTCAAGAACCCGCGCGATGCCGGGAAAAGTCCATGGTACCCAGCAGCGTTTGAGGGCGATCTCGTCACGCCGGAATGGACGTTCGCGCGCGCCAGCTTAAGGCGCTGGCCTTAAGCGCGCGCTGCACGCAGGGCTTCCGGTAGCGCTTCAGCGAAGATTGCAAGATCCGTATCGAGGCCGGCACTGACCCGAATGCAGCGATCGAGCGGAGCGACACCGGGCATCCGCACGAAAACGTCTCGGGCGATCAGTTCCTCCAGCACACGCTTGGCGAATGCGCCGTCGCCGCCGCAGTCGATCGCAACGAAATTTGTCGCAGAGGGCAGCGGTTCAAGTCCGTTGGCTCGGCTGATTGCGCCGATGCGACCGCGTGCTTCCGAGATCTTGCTGATGACCTGGCTCAGATAGTCCTGATCGGCCAATGCCGCGAGCGCCCCAACGTGCGCCATGCGGTTGACGCCGAAATGATTGCGGATCTTGTCGAACGACCGGATCAGGTTCGCCTCGCCAATCGCGTAGCCGACGCGCAGCCCAGCCAAACCGTAGGCCTTGGAGAACGTACGCAACCGCAGCACTTGCGGGTTCGAAACGTCGATCGGCGGCACGGCATCGGTGGGTGCCGTATCGGAATAGGCTTCATCCAGCAGTAGCACCGTGCCGCCCGGGAGCGACTCGATCAGGCGCTGCACATCGACGTTCCCCCACCAGGAGCCCATCGGGTTATCGGGATTGGCGAAATAGACAAGCTTGGCGTCTTCGCGGCGCGCAGTCTCGGCCAACGCTTGTGGATCTTCACGGTCGCTGACGTAGGGGACGCGCACCAGCCGCCCGCCGAATCCGGCGACGTGGAAATTGAACGTGGGGTATGCGCCGAGCGACGTGACAATGGCATCGCCCGGCTCGACCATCAGCCGCACGGCATAGCCGAGCAGGGCGTCGATGCCCTCTCCAACCACGATGTTTTCTGGTGCAACGCCGTGATGACGGGCAATGGCGTGTTTCAGGTCATAGTTTTCTGGATCGGCGTACATCCAGCAATCCATCGCGGCGCGCTGCATGGCGGCAATCGCCCGGGGCGACGGGCCGAATACGCTTTCGTTCGCGCCGATGCGAGCCCGAAAGCTGCGCCCACGCGTGCGCTCCTGGGCCTCGGGACCAACGAACGGCACAGTCGCGGGCAGGCTTTCTGCGAGCGGCGTAAATCTCGGGGCGCGGGGGGCAGAGGCCACGTGCGGTTACTCCAGGAACGTCAGATCAACCCGAGGTCTGTGAGGTCTTTGCGCATCTTCGGGGGCAATTGAGCCAGCCCTTTCGCCGCGCGCGCATCGAGATCTGCGGGTGCGTCATCGGCTTCGAGATAGCGCCAGCCTTGGAAAGCCCGGCGGGGCGCCGGTGCGGTCGGCAGCAGCGGCTCGTCAAGGTAGACGAGACAGCATGGCGTTCCATCCTGCTTGTTGCCTTCGCCGAAGCCGGTGATGCGTTGGCGCACCTGGATGACGCCCTTGATGACCCAGTAGAGCGACCCGCCTTCCAGCAGTTCCGCTTGACGCTTAGGAACCATCCGCGTCGCGTGGAACAGGCGCGGGGTCTCGCCGGCTTTGCGCTGGGCAGCAAGGCGGCCCTTCTGCCACTCAGCGAGGTCCTCAATGCTGTCGGTACCGACGCACAGTTTGATCATGTGCAGTGTCATCAGCAGCCCATCGTCAGTTGCACATGGTCGATGGATCGACCGCATCTCGCTGTCTACACCGCTCGTCCGGTCAAGGCGAGCCATCCGACGAAGTGATACACCGTCGCAGCTCGGCTCAACACTTGCGGGTTCATATTCAAATTTGCGAATATAAGGAGTTTGCAAGCTGACGACGCCGTGGAGAAGGATTGCCGATGACGGCATTGCGCGAGGTGCTCGCCGATAATGGGCCTATGGCTCTGACGCTCGGTGGCCTTCTAATCGGGTTTGTGTTCGGAGTGATCGTCTACAGGACGAACTTCTGCACGATGGGTGCGATCTCAGACATTGTCTCGTTCGGAGATGCGCGTCGGTTCCGCGCCTGGATGCTGGCGGCTGTGACTGCAATCCTGGGTACGCAGCTTCTCGATTATGCAGGCGTGGTCGAACTTTCGCGGTCGATGTATCTCGGAGCCAGCGTAAACTGGGCAGGCTCGTTGCTCGGCGGACTGATGTTCGGATACGGCATGGTATTTGCCGGTGGTTGCGCCAGTCGCAACCTTGTCCGAGTCGGCGGCGGAGACTTGCGATCGCTGCTGGCGCTCGTCGTTCTGGGTGTCTTCGCTTACATGACGATGGGTGGAATCTTCGGCCCAGCACGCGTCTGGCTGGAGCAATCGACAGCGCTGGACCTTACGGATTTTCAGGCCGCCAGCCAGGGTGTGGATGAGGTGGTGCGCGCTCACTTTAATATCGACCGTAACGTCGCCGTGCTGGCGGCGCTCGCTGCGATTGTTCTGCCGGCGCTACTTTACTGTTTCTCCAGCAGCGCGTTCCGAGCGTCCCGGGTCCACACGCTCTCAGGTATCGGCGTGGGTCTCTGCGTTGTGGCGGGATGGGCGCTCACCGGACTGACCTTTGACGAGATGTCGGACCGGCCGGTCGCGCCGATTTCGCTCACTTATGTGCGGCCGACGGGTGACTCTCTGGAATGGTTGCAGCGGTACACGGCGCTCGGATGGCCCGGCTTTGGCGTGGCGACTGTCTTCGGGGCTGTGATCGGAGCCTTCGTCACAGCTCTGCGCATGGGACGCTTCAAGGTGACGTCATTTTCCGACAAGAAGGATACGGTCCGTGTCCTCGGCGGGGCGGCGCTGATGGGGATTGGTGGCGTGCTGGGCCTGGGCTGCACCATCGGGCAGGGCGTTACGGGACTGTCGACGCTGGCCATCGGGTCGTTTCTGACCTTCTCGGCCATCGTCGTTGGCGGGGTCATCGGGATCAAGGTCTTCGAGCGTATCCTGATGGCAGAAGCCTAGGATGCGATCACTTCACCTCGAAGGTGATTGCCGTACGCACATGAGCGTCGGGCTTGGGGCGCTCGGTTTTGGCCGAAGCCGGAGCAGGATCGCGCCGCGCCGCGCGGCGGCTTTGTCTACGCCTCCGGTCGGCCTGCTGGCGAGAGGATGATGCAGCCGTCTGGTTCCATGTCTTGGACAGGAAGGTCCGCCAGTCTCCGAGCAGAGTGAAACGCTGGCGATCAAAGTCCTGCTGAATGTTATCAGCGATTTTCGCATCAACGGTGCATACGCCGACCACTGTTTCCATACCGGGCTTATCGAGGCGAAACTGATAAGGGGCCTCCGAACCCGGCAAACTCGGAATGGAGCCCGCTGTGATCCGGTTGTCGGTGGCCATCTCGTTTGGGAACAGCACCGTGGCTTGGCCATTCGCATCCAGGCCGATAAGTGTCAGATGGCAGTCGGTGCTGGTGAACGCGCTCAACGTCAACAAGTCTCCCACCTGATAGCTGGTTTTGTCCGACCAGATCGCAAATTCGAATGGTGCCGATGGCTCAGGCGCATCGCTCGCTGCGGATGCCGAAGTCTCCACCGAACCGATCAGGCTGTTGCGCAACTGCAGAAAGTCCGGTCTGGGGAGCAGCCCTTGAAGTAGTCGCCGCGCCGCGATCCGATCGCGGCCGGAAACAGCGTTGAGTTGCTGTATGAGATCCTGCTGCGAGACGGACATTTCGGTTGCCGCAGTGCTCAGATCCAGGTCGCGCTCCCACGCCCGCGCGAGCGGTGCGAGTTGGATGATCGTGTCCGTGCTCGGTGGAGAGCTGAAAGGCATCAGCCCGCGTAGGATGATATGCGCGAGCCAGTCAGCGCGGATACCAGGGACAGTCGAGTAAGTCAGGCTCGATGCCAGCTTGGTCGAGATCGATGCTGGGAGTGTCTGGTCAGGGTATGGGGCGACCAGCTGTTCCCACTCGTCCGCGGTCATCCCGATAGTATGCAGCGAGATGCGGAACAGCGAGTCACCAGCAACGCTAGGTTCGATCTTCGTCTCGTAAGCAGATCGAGCGAGATGTTGAACAATCAGCTTGGCCGTCTGGAGCTGGTCCGCTGCAGAGCCTGGAGCATGGCACGGCAGCACGATGAAGCGGGCGTCTTGCTGTTCGGTGGGCGTCAGGCGCGTCAGGTTGGTGTTGATCGAAGCTTCTGCCGATCCGCATGGTTGTGCCCCTGAGGTGGGAGGCAAGCCATTGATCCAGTCACGGATCGCCTGGACATCATCGTCCGACAGGCCTGCCTTGGATTCCGATCCAGCACCCGAGGTCGGAGGCATAGCTCGGCGCAGCATCACTGTGTAGAGTGGAGAAGCATCAGCAACTCCTGGGCGAACGAGCGATGGGTCGCTGGCCAGGTCATCCAGATCGAGAATGTTGAGAAACAGGCTCTCGGGCTTTGTACCTTCCAGGCGGCTTGCCTGATGGCACCGCGCGCATGAGGTATCGAGGACCCTCGCTGCAGTCGCCTTCAACGATTCCGGTTCGGCTGCCTGCAGAAGACTGCCGTTCGATAGCGCTGCAAGTGTTCCGAAGCAAAAGGCGGAGGCCACACGGGACCACCGCCGGAGAGTAGATTTCACGACAACCGGTACTCCGGGTGCGTTACGCGACGTTCAACTTCACGGTTTCCGTCACCTTCGCACCGGCGTCATCGAGCCAGCTCAACTCGAGTTCGCCGGGCCCGGGCACCTTCATGAAGAAGGCGAGGTACGGGTTGGCGGAAATGCCAGGCTGCAGATCGGCCTTGAACACTTCCGTGCCGTTGAAACTGGCTGTCACGGTATTGATGATGTTGCGCGGGATCGGCTTGCCCTCGCGGTCCTTGCGCTGACCCGTCTCCATGATGTGCGAAACGAGCGTTTTCACCTCGATCACGTCTCCCACCTTGGCGGTGTCGGGAATTTTGATGCGCGGCTTCATCGACATGTATGTGTTCCTTCCCTGAGGGGCGCCGGCTAGCCGCCGCAGCCGCCGATCGTAACTTTGACGTTGCGCCGCACCATCGCGAACTTTCCATCGCTGATCTCGGCGACCGCGACGACGTCCTGAGTGGTGGCCAACCGCATGCGGCTGGAGACGGCGGCTTTGCCGGAAGCGGGGAAGAAATGGAACGTTGCCACGGCAGGTTGCGGATTGCCTGTTGCGAGCACGTGAATGCTCTTAACGTAATCTGCCTCGGTCATCGGACTATCGATGGATAGGGAGAAGGGGACCGTGTTCCCATTCTCTGCGATTTCCGGCATGTCGAGCGTGAGCTTGCCCTCTTCCGGTTTGGCATCGCCAATGATCTTCTTGAGTTCCGCTTCCCAGCCGCCCTCGGTCCGGGCATGAACATCCGTGTTGGTCAGGAGCAAGGTCGCAACGCCCACCATCCCCACTCCACGCAGCAATGTGCGTCTGTCGATGGCTCCGGGTATTGCGTCTTGTTTCATCTCGCTCCCCTCTCGGGCGTTTGCACGCGGGTCAACACACCTTTGTCGTATCACCTAGATGGCTATCGCAGTATGAAATGCCAGTCACGACCGCGTAATGTCACGGCATTATCGACGGCGAAGCTCATGTATCGGGTGTCTATCGGGCATCAAATCTTTCGCCCGAGCTTTAAAATATTATAGTAGCATATTGGAATACGACCGCAATTCTGAATGGGGCTTGATTATGACGAGCCGTATGCGGGGGAATGGAGTTCGGTCAATCGCGATCGCTTTTCTGTTGGCGATTGTCCTGAGCGCGCTTGCGGCAGTTGTGCCGGGGGATCGGACTCGCGGGAATGCCGGGGACGTTCGAAACGATGCCGTGCCGCGAGCCGGTGTCCATCTCATCATGGTTGAACTGGCCGGGTGCCCCTATTGCGCGCGCTGGGATCGGGAAATCGGTATTTCGTATGGGGCCAGTCCGGAAGGACGATTTGCTCCTTTAGTCCGTCTTCCGCGCAATCACCCGGAACTCTCGGTCTTCGCCGATAGCATTTATTCGCCAACTTTCATCGTCGTACAGGATGGCATGGAGATCGGCCGCATCGTCGGATATCCTGGCGCTGACTTTTTTTGGGGTCTGTTGGATCGAATTTTAGCACAAGCCGGATTCAAGCCAGAATCGAGTGGTTCCTGATGGCGCCAGCGATTGACTGGCGGATCACCTGCGCACGAGGAGGAAGGTGGATTATGACTAAGTTTACACGGCGCGATTTGGGCAAACTGGCGGGGGTTGCCGGCATCGCCGGTCTCGGAACGTCGACCTTCGGCAGCTTTGCAATCGCGCAGGGCGCAGCAAAGGTGGTCGTTGTCGGCGGCGGTGCAGGCGGAGCGACGGTGGCGCATCTGCTCAAAGCAGGCGAGCCGAAGCTCGACGTGACATTGATCGAAGCCAACCCGCGGTACAGCTCCTCGTTCTTCTCCAACCTCTACCTCGGCGGGTTCCGCTCGTTCGATTCGCTCAATCATGGCTATGACGGTTTGACCAAGCTCGGCGTCAAGGTTGT
>JAEYYQ010000534.1 GCA_023428365.1 Pseudomonadota bacterium
ACCGTGCGCACCGATGGGCTGCCGACCCATGCCGGCCAGATCGCGTTTCCGGGCGGCAAGGTCGAAACCAGCGATTCCGGTCCGGAAGCCGCAGCGTTGCGCGAGGCCCATGAAGAGATCGGCCTCGAGGCAACTTACATCGAACCTCTCGGTTTCCTGGACAGCTACCGCTCCGGCACCGGCTTTCACATCATGCCGGTCGTCGCCCTGATCGCTCCGGAATTCACGCTGCATCCCAACCCCGGCGAAGTTGCAGATACGTTTGAAGTCCCGCTGTCATTCCTGATGGACGAAGCGAACTATCAGCAGCATTCGCGCCCTTGGCAGGGACGCCAGCGGCACTACTACGCGATCCCTTACGGCGAACGCTACATTTGGGGCGCGACCGCCGGCATGATCAAAAACCTGCACGAAAGGCTCTTCAGCGCATGATCCGTATCGTCATCGAGAACATGCTGCTGTTCCTTCTGCCGACGCTCATTTACGTGGCTTATGTTTTCCTGAAACGCCAGATGGATGGCGACGGCAACACGAAGAACCTCCTCGAGGACGCGCCGTTGATCTGGCTGTGTGCGGCGGGCGCGGCCCTCGTCGTCATCACACTGATCTTCTTTGCCTCCACATCCGGCGGCAAACCCGGGCAGACCTATCAGCCGCCCGTTTTCCGCGACGGCAAAATCGAGCCAGGACAAATCAAGTGAGGATGTCCCATGTCGCCCACGGGCGCGCCACCACCACGCCTCGAAAACGCTGAGTGGCTGCGACGCCCGCAGACCCAAGCCGTATTTCGCGCGATTGAGGCTGGTGGTTTTGCGGCCCGCGCGGTCGGCGGCGCGGTTCGCAATGCCCTTCTCGGCCATCCTGTAGCGGATGTCGATATTGCCACTTCGGCGCCGCCGGAGGACGTCATGCGGCTTGTCGAATCCGCTGGTCTGAAGGCGATCGGTACCGGCTTGAAGCATGGCACCGTAACCGTGATCAGCGGTCATGCCCCCTACGAGGTTACGACGCTGCGTGAGGACGTCGAGACCTTCGGCCGACACGCCAAAGTCTCGTTTACTGCCGACTGGAGTGCAGACGCCCGCCGCCGCGACTTTACGATCAATGCTCTCTATTGCGACGCCGACGGCACGATCTATGACCCCCTCGGGGGATACGCAGATATCCCGGCCCGCCGCGTTCGCTTCATAGGCGACGCGAGCGCGCGAATTCAGGAAGACTACCTCCGCATTCTACGCTTCTTCCGGATGAGTGCGGTCTATGCCGTTGGCCCGCTCGATACCGAGGGCCTCTCGGCATCGGTGCGAGCGCGTGCCGGATTGGAGCACCTGTCGCGGGAACGCGTACGGCAGGAGCTGTTGCGCCTTCTGGCGGCTCCACGCGCTGCGGAGGTCGTGGAGACGATGCAGGATTACGGTTTGCTCACGGCCGTGCTGCCCGTTGCCCCGCGCACCGCCATCATGCGCCGACTGACCGACATCGAGGCTACCCTGCCCCTGCCTGCAGATCCAATGCTCCGACTCGCCGCCTTGGCAGTTGAGGTCATCGAGGACGCGCAGCGGCTCTTTGAGCGGCTGAGGCTTTCAACAGCCGAATACCAGACCCTTGCAGCCGCAGCAGCCCAATCCCCTCGCGCCCTCCAACCGGGGATGAATCCAGAGACCGCGAAGGCATGGCTTTACCGGCTCGGACCCGAGCAGATGCGCAAGCATGTGATGCTCAATTGGGCGCGCACATTCATCCCCGCCCAGGACGCAACGGCGCGCGCGTTAATCAGCCTTCCGGATCGCTGGACTGCGCCGCGATTTCCCCTGAGTGGGGCAGATATCATCGCGGCTGGCGTGCCCGCGGGTCCTCAGCTGGGCCAGATTCTCAGCGACCTCGAAGAATGGTGGATTGCAGCTGGATTTCCGAGCGACCACGCGGTGATCGAGGCCGAATTGACGCGACGCATCGCGTCGTAACGAGCGCTCTACACTCAGACATCAGACTTATCACAATTCAAGCATAAGGCGGACAAAAAACGAACGCCGTTCAGAATGTGACTTCTGAACGGCGCTATCATTCGATCAACAGGGCAACTCGCGGCGGCAAGCGCCGTCATAAGCCGCCCTTTAGCGAACCGCGAAATCTTCCATTTTCGCGCCCTTATCGAGCTTCGCAGTGAGCCAGCGCGGCTTGCGGCCTCGCCCGGTCCACGTCTCGGAGCGATTTTCAGGATTGACGTATTTGGCAGCAACCGTGCGACCCTTGGTCGGGCTGCCACGTCCGCCGAATAGCTCGCTTACCGAGAACCCGGAGTTCTGGACGATGGCCTCGATCTTCTGCTTGATCTCGCTGCGCTCCCGCTCCCGTGCGTTAGCGATTGCCTTATCGAGCTTTGCCTCAAGCTCGAGCAATTCCCTCAGCGACATCTTCTCAACATTGACGCTGGCCATTCGTCTTACGTCCTTTCGTCTCGCTACTCTCACATTATATCTCCAGGCAGATCCAAGCCCACAGAGTTCATTTTTTGGTCAGGGGTTTAATTGATCGGGATCTTTAAATAAATCGTTTCCGTGATCAATCCTCTAACATGATTACTGATCCATATCCAATATGGATAGCGAGGCGCAATTTACTCGAATTGGCAAGGCCATACACTCGGGCGAGAAACACCCTGCGGCAATGCCGTTTTCTCGTCACCGCAGGCATGTTCGAGCTGCTGCGTATCCAATCCTTTTACACTTGACAAATCCGCACCCTCCAAACGCGTCCGCAGCATATAGGCTGTCGAGAAATCTGCGTCTTCAAGTTTCGCCTCTCGCAAATCGGCTCGCGCCAGATTGGCATAGACGAGAATGGCATTCGTCAGATTAGCCTTGCGGAGATCGCCCCGCACAAGTTGCGCAGACGAAAGATCAGCCCCCGTGAGATCTGCTCCAGCGAAGTTCGCCCGCAAGAATTCCGCCTTGTGCAGTTTTGCTCCGGACATACGTGCTTCGGTAAGACGTGTTCGCACGCCGATCACGAAAGACAAATTCGCTCCATTGAGATTGGCCCCATTGAGCGTGGCATATGTGAGATTGGCTTTGGAAAGGTCGGCACCCTCCAGATTCGCCCCCGTCAGATTGGTGCCGTTGAGATCGGTCTTTGATAGAAGCGCGCCGCTCAAATTTTCTCGCGCCAGCATCTTGCGCGATTTCGAACAATCGGACCAATCGACCCCTGCTCCAGGACCGTCGCGGCACGCCGCGAGCGCGGGGCTGGCGCCGAGGTACGACACGCAGACCGCGAATCCGGCAACAGTAAACACCGCAATCCGACCGAGCATATTGGCCTCCCAGATCGAAACAATCTCTGAATGAGTATATGGCGGCCGGGTGACTGAAATCAAAATTCGCGTGCGCGCAAGGCTCCGCTTTCGCGGATATCGGTGCAGGGCCGCGTCGCGGCCTATTTCAAGTTGCGGGAAAGCGCTAAATATCAGATGCGATCCGAATCGGGGAAACGAGGGAAACATGTTGGAACGCTATTTCGGGCTTAATCAGCTCGGCACAACTGTTCGAACGGAAATTCTGGCCGGCGTCACAACTTTCATGACGATGGCCTACATCATCTTTGTCAATCCGCAAATCCTGGCCGACGCTGGAATGGACCGCGGCGCAGTATTCGTCGCCACGTGCCTTGCGGCCGCATTTGCATCAGCCTTCATGGGCCTCTATGCCAACTACCCTATCGCGCTGGCGCCCGGCATGGGCCTCAATGCGTATTTCACCTATGGCGTCGTCAAAGGCATGGGCTATAGCTGGGAAACAGCCCTTGGCGCGGTATTCCTTTCCGGCATCCTGTTCCTGATCGTGAGCCTCACCCACATCCGCGAATGGGTGATCAACAGCATTCCGCTTTCCCTGAAACTCGCCATTGCAGCCGGTATTGGGTTGTTCCTCGCGATCATCGGCTTGAAGAGCGCGGGCATCATTCAGGCTCATCCGGCAACGCTGGTGACGTTGGGCGATCTGAAGAGCGCTCCTGCAGTACTGGCGTCGCTTGGCTTCCTGCTCATGGTCGCGCTGGATGCGCGGCGCGTTCCTGGCGCGATCATCATCGGCATCCTGGTTATCGCAGCAGCCGGCATCGCGATGGGTATCGGGCAGTTCGGGGGCATTGTCTCGATGCCGCCCTCCATCGCTCCGGTGTTCCTGAAGATGGACATCATGGGTGCGCTGGAGGTCGGATTGATCGCGATCGTCTTCACCTTCTTCTTCGTCGATGTCTTCGACAACACCGGAACGCTGGTGGGCGTCGCGCATAAGGCCGGATTGATCGGACCGGATGGGAAGCTGCCGCGCATCAATCGCGCGCTGACGGTCGATTCCACAGCCGCCATGGCCGGTGCCGCACTGGGAACATCGACGACCACGAGCTACATCGAGAGCGCCGCCGGCGTGAATGCAGGTGGGCGGAGCGGCCTGGTGGCGGTGACGGTCGCCGCACTGTTCCTGCTTGCGCTGTTCTTCGCGCCGCTTGCCGGTTCGATCCCAGCCTTCGCAACGGCTCCCGCGCTTGTCTATGTCGCGTGCATGATGATGTCGGCGGCGAAGGATATCGACTATTCGGATGTCACCGAATACGCACCAGCGATCGTAACGATTGCATCGATGCCGCTGACATTCTCGATCGCGCACGGCATCGCGTTCGGGTTCATTACGTATGCGGGGATCAAGCTGCTCTCAGGCCGCGTATCGGAAATGAAACCCGCGGTCGCCGTCCTGGCAGTTCTGTTCATTCTGAAGTTTGCGTTTCTCTGAGCGTCACGCACCTTCCGGCAGCAGCGCTTGTATCCCAGCGGATGCAAGCGCTGCGCGCCCGAAATCATTGCCCGGGCCACGCCGTAGCGTGTGAACAGGGGTCTCGCCATCCCGCGTGAATAACCCGGGCCATCCCCACGGCTGATGACGAGCGGCTGTTCGGCACCTGTTGCCAGGGAAGCGGAACAGGTGCCCCGCTCCCATC
>JAEYYQ010000569.1 GCA_023428365.1 Pseudomonadota bacterium
GCCTTGTTTTCAGGCCAGAGGCAAAAGCTGCCGCGACCTAGCGTCCCCCGCGCAATCGACTCGCATCAAACGCTTTCATTCTGCCGGGATTGAAGCGTGACAGATCGGTCGAGTGCGCTTTGCCATCAACGATCAGTTCCGCCATCGCCTCGCCGGTAGCCGGCGCGTTGAGAATGCCCCACACGCTATGTCCCGTGGCGACGTAGGCGCCGGGATGATCCGGGATTGCACCGATCAATGGCAAACCATCCTCTGTGACCGGGCGAAAGCACGCCTGTGATGTCAGGATCGGCGCGTCGGCGAGGACGGGAGAGAGCCGCGTACACATGTCTCGCAGCCGTTCGATTGCCCCACGATCCGGAACCACATCGGCTGGATCGACGGGAAGCGGATCTTCTCCGCGCAATCCGCAGACATACGTGGTACCGCCGGTGCGGGGCATGATTTCGGGTGAAAGCAGCTCGCCGTCAGCCTCTTCATACTCCAGGAACAGCGCGTCGGCCGAAACGCGATTGCCGGTGTCGAAAACGATGCTGTGTCCCTTCAATCCATAGACACCCGGCAGCGGAACCCAGCCCGAAGCAAGGATCGACCACGGCCCCATCGCAATGACGACGGCGTCGGCATCGAGGTGTTTTCCGTCCACATCGACGCCCGTCACGCGTCCATTGGAATCGCGCAACAAGCCATTTGCTGTACCGTGGATTAGCCTGGCACCGCTGGTCTCGGCCGCACGCATCATGGCTTTTGTGAAGCCGGCGGGATCGACCTGAGCCGTTGTATTTTGCGTGCCGAGGCGCCGCCCCACGTTCACGGTGTTAGCCAGCCAATCGAGGGCGTGTCGATTGCGCTGCTGTTTATCATTGCGCGCACTCGCGGCGCCTGCGTAGGTCGGCAGGCGGCGGTAGCCCCAGTCGTTGCTCAGATCGTCCGCGAGCTTCCCGTGCAGCATGAAACTGCGCCGCGCCATTGGCGCGAGCGGCGTGCCATCGCACCAGTCCAAAGCCAGAAAGCCGCCCGATTTTCCCGAAGCGGCGCAGGCGATGTCAGCACGTTCGATGACAGTGACGTCAACGCCGCGAAGGCTGAGAAAATAGGCGATCGATGTCCCGATGACACCGCCGCCGCAGATCAGAACCCGCATTGATTGTTCTCCCGTCAGGCGCAGTCGCTCGCACCGATGAAATTAGGGCGCCTGCTTCTCATATCTTGCGGAACATAACATGGCGGTTATGATCCCCGCGACGCTGCCGCCGATACCCTCCGGGATTGCTGCAAAGGTAGCGCGTGGAGGGGCGTGCCGTGTTGGAACTGATTTCCTATCTGCCTGTGATCGGCTGGATTGCGATGGCGCTGACGCTGCTGTCGACGTTCTCCAGAACGATCGTTCGTCTCCGCATCTTCGCCGCATCAAGCAATGTGCTTTCGATTGCCGCTGCCGCCGCTGCGGGCTATTGGCCGAATGCGATCCAGAATGCCATTCAGCTTCCGCTGAACCTTTACCGCATTCGGGAGATGCGGACACAAGTGAATAAACTGAAAGCAGCACCCGTCACCGGTCTTCACGTCGGCTGGCTTATGCCGTTCGCCGAGGAAAGCACGCTGGTTGCTGGCGAGAAGTTGTTCGGCAAGGGCGATCGCGGAGATCGGCTGTACTATCTGGTGTCGGGCACGATTGGCTTTGATGACATCGGCGTAGAGATCGGTCCAGGGACGCTATTCGGCGAAATCGCGTTCTTCATGCGCGATGGATGTAGAACTCAGACGGCAATCGCGAAAACAGAATGCAAGCTGCTGTCGATCAACGAAGCGGAGCTTAAGCAGCTCTATTTCCAGAACCCGGAATTTGGTTGGTATCTGATCCAGCTCATCGCGCAACGGCTCATGGAAAATGCCGGAAGCCGCGGAGAGCCTGTGGCGCAAAAGGTACCGTTGCCTGCTTGACCTGTCGCGTTGCGATGGTTCAATCGCGCTATGATAAAAACGATCGCGAACGACATCAGCACCGTCAGCCGCCGAGCTGTGCTGCGGGCCGGGCTCAGTTCATTGGTCGCCATTGGCGCTCCGTCGATGGCTTCAGCGCAAAAGGCGGCAGAACCATTCGAGCGCTGGGTCGAGACGTTTCGTAGCCGGGCGCGCGCCGCAGGCGTTTCGGACGCGACCTATCGGCGAGTGATGGGCGATATCAAACCCGACACATCGGTCTATGCGCTGGATCGTGCCCAGCCCGAGTTTCGCGAGCAAGTCTGGCAGTACCTGAACCGCCGTGTGTCGGACTGGCGCATCGATACCGGCAAGCAGCGCGCCGTCGAATACTCCGATCTGCTGGGCCGCATCGAGAAAACCTACGGTGTCGATCGCTACGTCATGCTCGGACTGTGGGGCATGGAGTCTGCGTTCGGTGACGTGGTCACTAATCCTAAGCATATGCGTCCGGTGATCCCGGCATTGGCGGCACTGGCCTGGGGCGAGCCCCGCCGTCGAAAGTATTGGGAGCAAGAGCTGATCAACGCGCTGCGTATTGTCGATCGCGGCTGGGCTGAGCCTCGCGAGATGATCGGTTCATGGGCCGGTGCGATGGGACATACGCAATGGATGCCCGAGGTCTGGCTCAACATGGGCGTCGATTTCAATCGCGACGGGCGCATCTCGCCGTTCGGGCCGCCGGATGACGCGCTTGCCGGCACAGCCCGGTTCATTTTGGAGCGCGGGAAATATCGGCGCGGCGAGAGCTGGGGCTACGAGGTGCGGCTGCCTGCTGGCATGAAAGCGTCAGGCAACGCCAGACGCTCGATCTCCGCCTGGAGCAACGCGGGTGTCACGCGTGCCAACGGTGCGCAGTTCCCGCGTCCGCAGGAAGAGGCGCGTCTTTGGCAGCCAGCAGCAGGTGGTCCTGTTTTCCTGCTGACGCGCAACTTCGACGCTGTGCGGTCCTACAACCCGGCCAATACGTATGCCCTCGCTATCGTGCATCTGGGCGATCGGATACGCGGCGATGGGCCGTTCGTGCAGCAGTTTCCTGGCGGCGAGCGTCCGCCGACCCTGCCCGAAGTGCAGGAGATCCAGCGCAGGCTCACCGCCCGAGGCTTCAACACCGGCGGCACGGATGGGCGCGTGGGACAGGACACCATGCGTGCGGTGCGCGCCTTCCAGCAAAAAACCGGCCTGCAGCCGGCCGACGGCTATCCGGGGTTGAGAGTTCTCGCGCGATTACGGCAAGACGGCTGAGCTCAGTGGCTGCTGAACACTTCGGTTGTGCCATCGCGGCGGATCAGCAGAACGTCGTACGGTTCGCGCTGATTGCCCGACTCCATGCCAGGAGAGCCAATCGGCATGCCGGGGACGGCCAGACCGATGGCGTCCGGACGTTCTGCCAGCAGGCGCCTGATGTCGGATGCTGGCACGTGACCCTCGATGACATAGCCGCCAATTTTCGCGGTCAGGCACGTCTGCAGTTTTTTCGGCACCAAGGCTTGCGTTTTGAACTGCGCCAGGTCGGCGTCACTGAGATCCTTCCATTTCGTCGAGAAGCCGCTGCGCATCATGTGTCTCATCCAGAGGGTGCAGCAGAAACACGAGGTGGTCTTGAACACTTCGACGGTTTGCGCCTTCGCGATGCCCGGATCGGCGAGAAGAGTGGGAAGGAGCAGGATCCCCATCAGGAGGAGCGAGAGTGCTGTGCGTCTCATCTGTCGACCTCCTTTCGTGCGGAGCGCTACCTGAACCCCGCAGCGACGTCCGGGTCAAGAGGCTCACCCATGTTTGATGTTGCGGCGGTACCACGAGCTCATGATTTCCATGGCAATCGCGGACACAGCTCCGACGCCGAGGACGACGGCCTCGGCAACGCCATAACCCCATAGGTCGAGAAGCACGGCAAATACGGCGGGCGCCACGGCGTTGAGCAGCAGATAGGGCGTCGCGAGAATGCCGAGCACGGTGCCATAGCCCTGGCTGCCGAACAGAGCCAACGGCACGGCCCCTCTGACTATGGTCACAAGACCATTGCTCACGCCGAACAGAATGATGAAGGTGAGAGCCGTTGTGAAGCTCGCGCCGCCGAACAGAAGAACGGCGAATGAAATCGGCATCAGAACGACGGAGATTCGCCCGAGATCGAGTGCGTGCAACCGGCTGCCGAACAGGATTTCGGCAAGACGTCCGCCGACCTGGAAGACCCCTTTGATCGAGGCGAGCGTGACGGCTGCTGCGGCCGTGAGACCGCTCGCTTCCAATACTGCGGGCAGATGCACGGCCATCGCACCGAACACGAAGGCGCTGGCCGAGGTGACGATGCCGAACAGGACAATGGCCAGGGTGCGGGCTTGACCTTCAAGAGGTCGCTGCTCCGGGATGACTGATGTAGGAGAAGCACCGGGTTGCGCCTTCGCTGCATTCGGCGGCTCGCGTCGCGCCAGTCCCCACCAATGCAGCGGCAGGCAGACGACGAGATTGATGAGGGCGTAGATGATGAGCGTGGTGCGCCAGCCAACCTGTGCGTTCAGCAGATGGCCAATAGGCCAGAACACGCTCGATGCGAAACCTCCGAAAAGGGTTAGATACGAGATCGCGCGGCGACCGCGGTTCGGCGCAATCTGTACCAAGGCCGCGAAGGCGGCATCGTACAGCGACATGCGCATGCCAAGCCCAACCAGAGCCCAGCCGAACAGGTAGACAGCGGGGTGATGCGCAACGGCGACGATAAGGAGCGCGGCGGCACACAGAATCGATCCGATGCTCATGATGCGTTGGGCGCCGTGCCGGTCGATGGCTTTGCCGATCATGGTGGAGATCAGGCTGGAAGCGAGCAGTCCGATCGTCAGTCCGGAAAATACAAGGCTGCGGCTCCACCCTGTGTCCGCTGCAATAGGCCCGCCGAGCGTCCCGAGAGCGTAGATCGTGGTGCCCCACGCGATGATCTGCGAAATG
Source organism: Pseudomonadota bacterium (assembly GCA_023428365.1). Classification (GTDB taxonomy): domain Bacteria; phylum Pseudomonadota; class Alphaproteobacteria; order Rhizobiales; family Hyphomicrobiaceae; genus ZC4RG25. Next base: position 4,930 of record JAEYYQ010000569.1, read on the forward strand.
CCCAGCGAGACGATCGACGTACCGATGGGCGAACACAGCCACGCAAGCCAAGACGGCTGCCGAGATGTCTCGACGTTTTGTGACATTCCGGCGCCTTCTGCCGTCAACGGAAAACCGGGCAGACTGTGCGTCTGAAGACAAGGAGAGGCAAGGCCCACATGGGCAGTTCTCACCTGCGTCTGCGTCAATCGCGACGCACAATCATCTGGACGGTTCAGGTGCGCGCGCCAATATCTTCTCCTGCGAGGAGATTTGCCAGTGAGCGATGAAGAAGAGAACCGCTTTGCGGCCCGCGCGGCCCGTTACATGCGGGTCGGCACGAATGTCGGCGCAGTGGCTGCGCGTGTCGCCGGGCAACGCCTGTTTGGCCTCGAGGGCGATCGGTCCAAGAATGCCATGGATCTGGCGGCGGCGCTGGGCGGACTGAAGGGTCCGATCATGAAGGTGGCGCAGCTTCTGTCCACCATCCCTGAAGCGCTTCCGCCGGAATACGCCCGCGAATTGGCTCAGCTTCAGAACCAAGCGCCCGCGATGGGCCCTGCGTTTGTGCGGCGTCGCATGCTGGCGGAACTGGGACCAGACTGGTCATCAAAGTTTGCGAGTTTCGAGCCGACAGCAGCGGCTTCGGCCTCTCTCGGTCAGGTGCATCGGGCGGTGGCGCATGACGGGCGGGAGTTGGCCTGTAAGCTGCAATATCCCGATATGCAGTCAGCGGTCGAGGCCGACGTCAACCAGCTCAAGATCGTATTTTCGATCCACGCGCGCATGGACCCGGCGGTGGATACCCGCGAGATCCTGACGGAGATCACCGAGCGGCTGCGCGAAGAGCTGAATTATGAGCTGGAGGCGAGCCATATCCGTCTCTACGCGCTGATGCTGGCTAGTGAGCCGCTGATCCGGGTACCTGACGTCGTCAGCGAACTCTCTACGCGGCGGCTGCTGAGCATGGGATGGCTCGAAGGCAAGCCGCTGCTCACCTACAAATCGGCGCCAATCGAGGATCGCAACACCATCGCGCGGGCGATGTTCCGGGCGTGGTGGTATCCGTTCAGCCACTATGGCGTCATCCACGGTGACCCGCATCTCGGCAACTACACGATTTTCGAAGAGGATGGTCGACCTGCAGGTATCAACCTGCTCGACTACGGCTGCATCCGGACGTTTCCGACCAAGTTCGTGCAGGGCGTTGTCGACCTCTATACGGGCTTGTCGACCGGCAAACAGGATCTCGTCGTCCATGCCTACGAGACGTGGGGCTTCAAGGGCCTGACGAAAGAACTGATCGAGGCGATGAATATCTGGGCGCGCTTCATCTATGGGCCGCTGCTGGACGATCGCGAACGGACCATCGCCGAGGGCACGACACCGGCCGAGTATGGTCGCCGCGAGGCCTTCACGGTGCACAAGATCCTGAAGGAGAAAGGCCCCGTTACGGTGCCGCGCGAGTTCGTGTTCATGGACCGGGTCGCGATCGGTCTTGGCGGCGTATTCCTGCATCTCGATGCGCGGCAGAACTGGTACCGGCTGTTCAACGAAACGATCGAGGATTTCAACATCGACACGGTGGCCGGGCGGCAGAAAGAAGCGTTTGCTGCCACTGGCGTGCCGTTACCGTAAAGTGGCACCCGGATCGTCTGCTTGAAAGCTCGCGCCGATGCCCTTACATCGGGCGGGCACGAAACAACTCGGATAACGCCCACGATGGATTTCACCCCGACTGCAACGCCGCTTCGCATTGCTTTCCGGGAGATCCGTATCCATGGCTGTTTCGATTACACTCACCAATCTGACATTCGCGCTGCCTGACGGCCGGGCGCTTCTTACCAATCTCGATCTCAGCTTCTCGCGTCAGAAGACCGGTCTCGTCGGCCGCAATGGCGTCGGTAAGTCCACGCTCGTCAAGCTGATCGCGCGAGAGCTTCGCCCGCAGTCCGGCGGCGTATCTGTGACCGGCTCTGTCGGTGTTCTGCGCCAGACGGTTCAGGCTGATGCCGATGCCACGATTGGCGATGTGTTCGGTGTTCGGGAGGCGCTGTCTGTCCTGAACCGGGCCGAACAGGGCCTAGCCTCGGATGACGATCTCTCGGTCGCCGACTGGACTCTCGAAGCGCGCATCGCGTCCAGCCTGGCGCGTATGGGGCTTACGGCTGACGCAGATACGCTTCTCGCAAATCTCTCCGGGGGACAACAGACGCGGGCATGTCTTGCTGCGCTGACGTTCAGCGAACCCGACTTTCTGTTGCTCGACGAACCGACCAATAATCTCGACCGCGACGGACGACAGGCTGTGATCGACCTGCTTTCGACGTGGCGCGCGGGCGCAATCATCATCAGTCATGACCGCGAGCTGCTGGAAACGATGGAAGCCATTGTTGAGCTGACATCGCTTGGCGCCACGCGCTATGGCGGAAATTGGACGGCTTATCGTGAGCGGAAGACGGTCGAGTTGGCCGCCGTGCGGCATGATCTGGCGGATGCCGAGAAGCGTGTCGCAGAGGTCGCCAGGAGCGTGCAGACGGCGTCCGAACGTAAAGCGCGCAAAGACCGTGCCGGTCGCAAAACGGCCGCGAAAGGTGGCATGCCGCGTATCAATCTCGGGCGCCTGAAGGATCGCACCGAAAACACCGGCGGTGTCGATGCGCGATTGGCGGACCGTCGCAGCGCCGAGGCGATGGAGGCAGCGGACACAGCACGCAATCGGATCGAAATGCTGCAGCCCTTCAGTGTCCGACTGCCACCTACGGGATTGCCGACAACCAAAACTGTCCTGAGCGTCGATGCCGTCACTGTGGGCTATGAGCCGGATCAGGCGGTGGTCCGCGATCTGTCATTCGCCATCACCGGGCCGGAGCGCATTGCCGTCATCGGGCCGAACGGTTCGGGGAAGAGCACGTTGCTCTCACTGATCGCTGGGACGTTGCAACCTTGGTCGGGAACGACGCGAACCATGGTCGATACCGCGGTTTTCGATCAGCGGGTCAGTCTGCTCGATACATCAGCGTCGGTGCTGGACAACTTCCGGCGTATCAACCCGGCGTCCGACGAGAAGGCGTGTCGGGCAGCGCTCGCACGGTTCATGTTTCGGGCTGATGCGGCGTTGCAAGTCGTCGGTTCTCTCAGTGGCGGACAGATGCTGCGGGCCGGTCTGGCGTGCGTCCTGGGTGGCGAGGCACTCCCTCAACTCCTCGTTCTCGACGAGCCCACCAATCATCTGGATATCGACTCCATTGAAACCGTGGAGGCGGGTCTGCGGGCTTACGACGGCGCATTGCTGGTCGTCAGCCACGATGAGGCGTTCCTGGATGCAATTGGCATCACGCGCCGGTTGGAACTTGAGACCTCCCGCTAGGGTCACCCCCGCGAGTAGTTCTGAAAGTCGCCCAGACTCCACTCCCTGACCACATTGTGGCGAGCCTGACACAATCCACAGGCTGTCACCTCGGCCCACTCAAATAAGTTAACCAACCATTGACGCCCATGTCATCCCATGGCATCCCATAGATGCCCGTCCGCACCGGGCGTTGGGACCGTGGCGTGGCGCCAGTCTCTTGACGAGGGCCTTGA
>JAEYYQ010000644.1 GCA_023428365.1 Pseudomonadota bacterium
CGGGTACGCGCGGAAAGATGTCCGGCTCGTGTGCGAGCAAAACGATAGGCGCAGTGTCGTCGATCTTCGCCAGCGTCCCCGCGAGATCATCGACGCCCGTCAATGTTTTGCGTCCCCATCTCCGGCCTGGCAGGAGCGCCAGCTGGTCGCCCAGCCCCGCCAACCAGAACGGGCTCGCGCCCTTGTGAAGTTTCGCCACCTCGTTCTCGTACACCGGGATACCAACGCGCTCGAGTGCCTGGCGACCGTGTGCAGGGCCGCCCCCCCTTTCCTGAGCGGAGCGATCATCCCACCAATCGTGGTTGCCGAGAATAGCGTGCACTCCCAGCGGGGCCCGGAGGCTGGACAAAGCACCGGACCATTCGGTCGAATGGACTTGATCGCTGACCCAGCGGTGTCCGGCGGAATAATCACCCAAAAGCACGACGACGTCGGCCTGCAATGAATTCGTCACCTCGACGATGCGTTTGATCCGCTCGACCGTCATCCATGGCTTGCAGGCATGAATGTCAGCCAGCGCCGCAATTTTGAGATGCAAGCCCTCAGGCCAGCCGCTGGGGGACACCTAATATCGCTGAACGCGCAGCCGAAACGGCTCGATACCGAAGGCATACCCGCCAAGCGCGACGGCGCTCAGCGCGGCCAGGCCGACTGTCTTAAAAATCTTGCGGCGTGTGAGCATTGAAACTCGGCTGGGTGGCGGGGACCGCGCAATCTCCAGCAGCAATGCGGCAGAATTTGAGGTATCAGGCGCCCGGCCGGCCCGTCTTTTTCGGCCGGCCGCGGCGGCGTTTGCGTTCTTCCTCAGTCTGAATTTCGACCGTCTTGGCCGGCTTCAGCTTGTCGACCGGCAGTCCGCGTTCGGCGTGCGGCCCCATCTCATCGAGCGTCGGCTTATGCGGTCCACAAATGGCCTCACCAAAGGCGCCCGCCTTCGTGCGCGGATCAACACGAGGCGCGCGCGCCGGAACCGGCAGATCGGTTCCCGGCCCCATTTCGTCCAACGACGGCTTGTGAGGCCGCGACGTAGATTGCGCGTAGGTTGGCTGCACCGGCTGATATTCGCGCTCGATCTTCGAGCCGTCCGATGATGCGCCCTTGCCCTTCTTGTTCAGCACGTTCGCCTTCGCGCCGTACTTGCGGTCGCCTTCATAGCGGCCGGCCTTGTCCTCGACATCCATCTGGCGCGCCAGCGGATCGTCGGAGATCGCGAGTTCCGTCTCGCGCAGCCGCTTGACCTCGTCGCGCAGCCGGGCGGCGGTCTCGAATTCGAGGTCGGCAGCCGCCTCGCGCATCCGCTTCTCCATATCGGCGATGACGGTCGCGAGGTTGTGCCCAACCAGCACCTGCCCCTTCTCGGCCAACCCGGCGTCGACCGTGACGTGGTCCTGCTCGTAGATCGACGACATGACGTCGGCGATATTCTTGCGCACACTTTCCGGCGTAATGCCGTTGGCCTTGTTCCAGGCCTCCTGCTTTTCGCGGCGACGATCGGTCTCGGCGATGGCGCGCTCCATCGACCCGGTCATCTGGTCGGCATAAAGGATGACGCGGCCATCGACGTTGCGGGCGGCGCGGCCGATGGTCTGGACCAGCGACGTCTCGGATCGCAGGAAACCCTCCTTGTCGGCATCGAGGATCGCCACCAGCGCGCACTCGGGAATATCCAGCCCCTCGCGCAGCAGATTGATGCCGATCAACACATCATAGGCGCCGAGCCGCAGGTCGCGGATGATCTCGATGCGCTCAAGCGTCTCGATGTCCGAGTGCATGTAGCGGACACGAATACCCTGCTCGTGCATGTACTCGGTGAGGTCTTCCGCCATCCGCTTGGTCAGCGTCGTCACCAGTGTGCGATAACCCGCCTTCGCGACCTGCCGCACTTCATCGATCAGGTCATCGACCTGACTTTTAGCCGGACGCACGATAATCTGCGGATCGGTGAGGCCGGTCGGACGGATCACCTGCTCGACGAACGATCCGCCGGTCTGGTTCAGCTCCCAGCCGCCGGGCGTGGCCGAGACGTGCACCGTCTGCGGGCGCATGGCGTCCCATTCCTCGAACCGCAGCGGCCGATTGTCCATGCACGACGGCAACCGGAATCCGAACTCAGCCAAAGTCGCCTTGCGCCGGTAGTCGCCGCGGAACATGCCGCCGATCTGCGGGACGGTGACGTGGCTTTCGTCCGTGAACACCAGCGCATTGTCGGGCAGATACTCGAACAGCGTCGGCGGCGGATCGCCGGGATTGCGGCCGGTGAGGTAGCGCGAATAGTTCTCGATGCCCGCGCAGGACCCGGTCGCCTCCATCATCTCCATATCGAAGACGGTGCGCTGTTCCAGCCGCTGCGCCTCCAGCAGCTTGCCGGTCGCGTACAGCTCGTCGAGCCGCTCCTTGAGCTCCGCCTTGATCGCCTTGATCGCCTGCTGCAGCGTCGGCTTCGGCGTGACGTAGTGCGAATTGGCGTAGATCTTGACCAGCTTCAGCTCATCGGTCTTGTGCCCGGTCAGGGGATCGAACTCGGTAATGCTCTCGACTTCGTCGCCGAACAGCGAGAAACGCCAGGCGCGGTCTTCCAAGTGGGCCGGAAACAGTTCCACTGTGTCACCACGTACACGGAACGAGCCGCGTACGAACGCCTGATCGTTGCGGCGGTAGTGCAGGGCCACGAGATCGGCGAGGAGCTGGCGCTGGTCGAGCCGTTCGCCGGTCTTCACCGTGAACGTCATCGCCGTATAGGTCTCGACCGAGCCGATACCGTAGATGCACGACACCGACGCGACGATGATGACGTCATCGCGTTCCAGCAGCGCGCGCGTCGCGGCGTGGCGCATCCGGTCGATCTGCTCGTTGATCGAGCTTTCCTTCTCGATATACGTGTCCGTGCGCGGAACGTAAGCTTCCGGCTGGTAGTAGTCGTAATAGCTGACGAAGTACTCGACCGCGTTATCCGGGAAGAAGCTTTTGAACTCGCCGTAGAGCTGCGCCGCCAGCGTCTTGTTCGGCGCCAGGATCAATGCGGGGCGCTGCGTCTGAGCGATGACGTTGGCCATCGTGAAGGTCTTGCCGGAGCCGGTGACGCCAAGCAGCACCTGATCGCGCTCGACCTGGTTCACACCATCCACCAGTTCAGTGATGGCCTGCGGCTGATCGCCCTTGGGCTCGAACTCTGAAATGAGGCTGAATGCGATGCCGCCTTCCGACTTCTCCGGGCGCGGCGGTCGGTGCGGCATGAACATCGGCATACCGCCCGACACCAGCGGATGGCTGGCGATCATCGGCTCGCGTGACAGCAACGCCTTGGCGCTTTCGGAGCGCTGATCGGGCCGCGCGAGCAATGCGTCCAGTACCGCGGACGGCGACTCACTGCGCTCCATTGGCCGTCCGGCCATGCGCAGGGCGGGCAATGTCGACTTCGTATCCGGTAGGAACGGAGCCTGCGGCGCCTCGCCGAATCCTGGCGTTCCGGCAGCAGTCTCCTGCGGCGGCGGCGTGGGCTTACCGGACCGACCGCGCGACGGGCGCGGCTTCGGCGTTGTTCCAGACTTGGGAGGACGCGGCATGCCGGGAATATGGCCCGACGACGCGGCAGGCTCAAGGCGTTGCTGACGTCGCGCCTTACCTCTTGCGCTTGCCTGTTGCTCGGAGTTGAATGCCGCGTGTTCTCAACAGGTTGTAGAAAGTCCCATCGCATGACAGCTCGTTCTGC
>JAEYYQ010000415.1 GCA_023428365.1 Pseudomonadota bacterium
CTTTTTGCGGGCGCCGGCCCCGCCCCGCGCGAAGGCCGCGATCGAAAGGGCGCGCAGACGAGGGCGGTTCGGAACGCTTCAGCCCAAAAGGCAAAGGAAAGTTTCGTCATCCTGCGGAATGCGCCGCTTGCGCGTCGAATTGTCGAGTGCGCTGATGTTAGCAGCCATGAAAGCGTCGCCAATTTGAGGGGCGAGTGCCGGGTCCGGACGTCCTGCGCCTGGCAGATCGCGCAGGCAGTCAGCATGACAACACATGCCACGCGTCGCATTGGCGACTTGCTGTCTTCTGCACGTCGCAGCCTTGGTCTCAAAGACGGTCGTGTTGATCTCGCGGGTGGAACTCGGCGTCGTCTTTGCCGTCCAGCATCGCGTCCACCATGCCCTCGAATTCGCCAGCGACATTCCCGAACGCATCGGAAGCCAGAAACTCGGATCCGCCTATTCCGTCCAGTCCAAGCGCAGCAACGGTTTCCCGTTCGCCTTCCTCGCCCCAGATGTAATCATGAACCACCGCAAGGCCTCTGCCCTCCGCCTCGAAAAAATCGGCCGCGCCACGCGCTACCGTCAAAAAAATGATGAGGTCGTAGAGATTTTCGGAATAGGTCAGCGACCCTGCAACGATGTGCGTCTCCGAAGAATCGTAGGCCGCAACCTTGATGTTGTCGGCCTCGGCGGATTGCAGGATGGCTCGCAGCGCCGCGCGATTGTCCGAATGGCGAGCCAGCATGGCGTCGCATTCCGAAACAAGCTTGCCCAAATCCTGATCGCTGGAGGCAGCCAAATCCTTGCCTCCCGACAGATACCACTGCCCGCCAATGGTGCGCCAATCCGGCCATCTTGATGCCGCCGGCACAGGGGCAGCGAGCCATCTGGCTAGATTCTCGCGGGGCATCTGGAATTTGAGAAAGGCGGAATAGGGTTCGGACATGGCAGCTATCGATCCTCAGGTGCTCAGCAACTTTGCTTTTATCAAAATGGCGCTGCAAATTCTACGGTTGCGTCTTCATCACGGCCTGCCGCAGGGTGTCGTAGACCGACAGGCCCGGAAGCCGCGAGAAGAACGTGTTCCTATCGGCGGAAGCTGTCCAAGCAGACCACAGCGTCAGCACGTAAAGCTGGCCATGCTTCCATGCGACGAGCGCCTCGATGTCGCCCGCGTCGCGGCCCTTCTGGTCTTCGACGGAAAACCGGAAGGTGCGCGCGGCAAACCCCTGGTCCGCCAACGCACTGTCCTCTTCGCTCGACAACGCACGGGCGACCGCGCGTCGGATGTCTGCTTGACGAAGTAATCCTTCACGAGCGCGGCACCGGCTGTTTCAAGGTCGGGCTTCTCCTTCATGTTTTGAACGAAGAGCCAAACCAATCCGACATCCTTTCCGTTCTTACGCCTGACCATGTGCAGCTCGGCGGGAAGTGGTCCGTGAAAATCGTTGATGGGAACGTCCCATCCTTTCGGGATGCGAATCCTGTGTTCCTTGACGCCGATACGAAGCGGGATCTCCTGCATTTCCCGTCCGAAGCTCGATTGCTTCCCATCGGCCCATGAAAGGCTGTCAATGAGCGCAGTGGCGTATCGATCGGCTTTATGCACCAGGTTGTTCGCGGCATCCATGCTGGCGGCATGGCTCACGTCGACGATGAAGAAAACGCCCACGGCCTGTTTATCGCGGACAAAGCAATAACTGATAGCGGCGCTCTTCGGCTTCCCGTTGTCGGCTTTCTGGGCCAGAAGTCCCACTTCTGTCAGGTCATCCGAGCTTTTGGATATTCGAGGTACATACCCAAGTGCTTCCACTTCGAAAGTGCAGAGTCGCCATGCCGTGGCGGGCGCCGGCAGGTTGTAGCCCAAAATGCTGGTCTCGATCTCCGGATTATTTCTATCCGACGTGATTTTTCCAATCACCTTCAAGTTGCCGATGGTGTCCGGCGGATTGGGCTCCATGGGCGCGGTCTGCACGTTCGCATCTCGTGGAACGGTGCTTTCGAAATTTAAGGCAGGTGCTGAAAAATCGAATTGCCGGGTTACCCGTGGTCCGCCAGCAGGTGATGTGTCACTACCTTGAGCGAAAGCCGATCCCATGGCAGTCAGTGCCAAAATTGGCACCGTGAAGATCGTGTTGGCAAGGCGAAAGTTCATCTTCTTGCTGCTCGCTCGCGTTTCTCGATTGGGCGGTGATGATCCAGTTGGTACCGTCGCTTATCTCCGACCGCTGCCGGTGCTATCACCGAAGGCGCGAAGCTGCTGTTTCCTACCGTATGCTTCTGGGCGGTTGCAGACCTTGGTGGCTGCCTGCTTTCGACCCATTGCAGCCGATCGTCTCACTAGATTCCGATGTTGTGAGGGGGACGCTAGAGCTAAGTTGCATTTACTACTAAATCAGATCATCAGCGAGGCTGCCAAACATGCTCCGAACCTGTGTCAAAGCACTTGTGTCATCTATTAGCAACTTTCGAACTGCGGACTCATATTGATCGCGTCCTTGAAAGCCGAGACGTTTGGCGATCTCACTAAGTGCTGGCGTTTCCCGAATGGGATATCTTGCGATTACAGAATGAAGTTCCTTCCGCTCCAAGAGGTCGTTCAAGGTGGCCAGCTCCGCGTTGACTGCGGCTTGGACATCGATGGTTA
>JAEYYQ010000091.1 GCA_023428365.1 Pseudomonadota bacterium
TCTTCTGCCAGATCTCTCATGACCATGGGCGGAATGTAGGTTGCGCAGCCTTACGGCACTCTTTCAGCCACGTTAAATTTTCGTAAGATTGATAACGCCCGCGTGAATTCAGGCGTTCTTGTCGCCGCGTGCATCGGCGTTGGCGGGTTCGTCCAACAGCTCTCGCAGGCGCTGCTCTTCTTCCGGAGTAAGCACGGCAGGCGCCGAAACCGGCGTCGTCGTATCCCGGCGCCAACGGCCCATCAGGAAAAACACCGCCCCCACCAGCACGACCAACGGCGTCAACCACAGCAACAGCGTGTTGCGATCGAACGGTGGTTTCAGCAGGACGAACGTGCCGTAGCGGTCGACGAGGAAGTGCTTCACCTGTGCATCGCTATCACCTGCAAGCAGACGCTCGCGCACGAGCAGACGAAGGTCTCGGGCGAGAGGAGCGTTCGAATCATCAATCGACTGGTTTTGGCAGACCACACATCGCAATTCGGCGGACAACGCGCGCGCACGTGTTTCCAGTGCAGGATCTTTCAGGATTTCGTCGGGCTGAACTGCGAAACTCACCGCGGGCACGCACAGCATCAGCGGCAGTCCAGCCAACAGAAATGCGAGCCAACGACGGATGCGGACCATCAGCCTACTCCGCCGGAACGTGGCGTGGCCTCAACCGCGCACGTTGCGGGGCACCGACGCGCAGACGTCGATCCGACAGAGAAAACAGACCACCGATAAACATGATGACCGTGCCGAACCAAATCAGCGTGACCATCGGATGAAAGTAGAGCCGCACGGCGTATCCGCCTTCATCGGTCGTTTGTTCATCACCGAGCACCGCATACAGATTTCCCGACCACGCCGCGTAAATGCCCGCTTCTGAAGTTGGCTGCGGGGGAGCATCGTAAAGCCGCTTCGAAGGATGCAACTCTGTAACTGCGGACGTTCCGCGCGTGACTGCGAAAACACCGATCTCTTCCTTGTAATTGGGTCCGCGCTGCGGTGCCGCCCCCTTGAAGGTCAGCGTGTAACCGGCGAACTCGACCTTCTGGCCCGGCTTCATGACCAGAACTCTCTCGCTCTGATACGCGGTCGTCGCGATGATCCCAACCACCATCATGCCGACGCCGAAGTGCGCCACGGCCGTCCCATGCGTTGACCGCGGGAGGCCCTTAAATCGTCTCCACACTTCGTCGAGGGATGCTTGTCCGAGCTTGATGCGCGACGCCACCTCAACGAACGCGCCGACCATGACCCAAACACCCTGTGCAATTCCGAAAGGTGCGAGCCAAGGCCCACTATATACGACAGCAAACACCGCGACAGTGACCACCAACGCCGCCAACGCCGCGATCCATAACCGTTGGATCGCCGCCGCCAGATCTCCGCGCTTCCAGGCCAGAAGAGGGCCGAAAGGAAGCGCGATCAGCAGGGGCAGCATCAACGGACCGAACGTCATGTTGAAATAGGGCGGACCAACCGAGATTTTATCGCCCGTCACGGCCTCCAACCCGAGTGGATAGAGCGTCCCCACAAACACCGTAGCGCAGGCTGTCGTCAGCAGCAGGTTATTCAGCACCAAACTGCCTTCACGACTGATCGGCGCGAACAGTCCACCCTGCCGCAACTCCCCCATACGCGCTGCGAACAGTGTCAGCGCGCCACCCGTCAGAATTCCCATGATCGCAAGAATGAACACGCCGCGCGCAGGATCGACCGCGAAGGCGTGCACGGACGTCAGCACGCCCGACCGCACCAGGAACGTTCCCATCAGACTGAGGGAGAAAGTCACGATCGCCAGCAGAACGGTCCAGACCTTCAGCGCGTCGCGCTTCTCCATCACAACCGCGGAATGTAGCAGCGCCGTTCCCGCCAGCCATGGCATGAATGACGCATTCTCGACCGGATCCCAGAACCACCAGCCGCCCCATCCGAGCTCATAATAGGCCCACCACGAACCCATCGAGATGCCGATCGTCAGCATCATCCATGCCGCCAGCGTCCATGGCCTGACCCAGCGCGCCCAGGCCGCATCGATGCGACCGTCGATCAGCGCCGCAACAGCAAACGCAAAGGCAATCGAAAAGCCGACATACCCCGCGTAGAGAAACGGCGGATGAAACGCGAGCGCGGGATCCTGCAGGATGGGGTTGAGCCCCTGTCCTTCGATCGGAGCCGGATCAAGCCGCTGGAACGGATTAGAGGTCGTTACGATAAACAGCATGAACGCGACGGCGATGATCGACTGAACTGCCAGCACGTTCGCTTTCAGGGTACGCGGCAAGTTGGTGCCGAACACAGCCACCGCAGCGCCGAACGCCGCCAGCATCAGCACCCACAGCAGCATCGAGCCTTCATGATTTCCCCACACGCCGGACAGGCGATAAATCAACGGCTTTGCGGAGTGCGAGTTATTGAAGACATTTTCGACCGAAAAGTCCGAGACGACATACGCGTGCGTCAGCGCCAGAAACGAACAGGTCAGCAGCGCAAGCTGCGCGAGGGCCGCCGGTGCGGCGACATCCATCATCCGCTGATCGCGTGAGAACGAACCCCACAACGGCACGATCGACTGCACCACCGCGACCGCCAGGGCCAGCACCAATGCGAAATGTCCGATCTCGATGATCACGATGCCGAGAAGTCCTTCAGTTGGTCGTCTCGGCGCCGGGAGCAGCGTGCTGCCACAGCCCCTTCTCCTTCAGCGCCTTTGCCACCTCTGGCGGCATGTAATTCTCATCGTGTTTAGCCAGAACGGTATCCGCGAGAAAACCGCCGTTGATATCGAGCCGCCCTTCCGTGACGACCCCCTGCCCTTCGCGGAACAGGTCAGGCAGCACCCCACGATACGTGACATTGATCGTCTTCAGCGTATCGGTCACACCGAATTGAACCGCGGCACCATCACCACGCTTCACCGAACCTTGGGCCACGAGCCCACCGAGACGAAACCGCTGACCCGGCTCGATCGCCTTCTCTGTGACTTCACTGGGCGTATGAAAGAACACGATGGAATCGCGCAGTGCAAACAGCACGAGAAGGCTTGCCAGCCCAAGTACGCTGACGCCCGTAATGATCAGCGCTGCCCGTCTCTGCTTGCGCGTCATCTTTATCCGACAACCTTCCTCATGTTTCAAAGCCCAGGCTGCGCGCGAGGTCATTGAGCGCGGTCAAAGCCGACTGGTCGCCTGCAAGCGCCTTCCGCGCCTCGACGAGAGCTTGCGTCGCCTTGTCCTTCTGTCCGAGCACCGCATAAGCACGCAGCAGCCGTTGCCAGCCGGCCAGATCGTTGCCATCGGATTTGAGCCGTTCAGCGAGCCCCGCGACCATCTGCTCAATCATCTCGGCACGCGCCGTCGGGTCGAGCTTCTCAGCCGCAGCAATATCCTCCGCTGACGGCCCTGGCGCGGGCTTCTGCTCCGTCCCCTCAAGCTTGGCAGAGAGGCTCCGGACCCTCTCGTCAACAGCACCGCGCCAATCGGCATCTGCAGGAGCCCCCGCGATCAGCGCGCGATAATCCGCCAGCGCCGCAGCCAGCTGTCCATCCTGCTCTTTAGCCAGTGCCAACCAAAACCGCGGCTCGGGCCGCACGGGCTCAAGCTCATTCAAGCGTGTGAATGCTCGCTTTGCATCTTCCGTAACGATCCCGTCGGCCGCCAGCACGGATGCCTCGCCAAGCCCCGCGAGCCGGCGCGGCGTTTCCCCGAGAAGCCGGATCGCGCGCTGAAAGGCCTGGGCTGCATCCGTAAACCGCCCTTGGCGGAGATAAACCGGCGCGATCACATCCCAGCCTTGGCCATCTTCAGGATGCGCCTGCAGTCTTTCTTCGACTTTCGCAATGAGGCCTGCAATTCCCGCTTCGGCAATTGGCTCGGCGCTGCGCTGGCCATGGGATGTGCCGGGTAATCCTGGCGCACCGTTTGCCAGATAAATCCCCATTGCCATCAGGGGAACGATGATTGCCGTTCCGAAGAACACCCGCCCCGCGTTTCGGAGCTTCCCATCCTGATTGCCGGCCGCGGGGGCCTTGTCGGCACCTTCGGCTCTGGCCAGCAAGCGGCGCGAGATTTCCGTACGAGCTGCAGCCGCCTCCGCTTCGCCGAGCAATCCCCGGCTGCGATCCGCCTCGATCTCGTTCAACTGATCCCGATAAACAGAAAGGTCCGCCGCTGCGTCCTGCGCGAGATTCTCGCCATGAGGCAGGATTAGGGGTCGCGTCACCGCATATAATGCGGCCGCCGTCATCGTTGCGCAAAGCAGCCAGAACAGCATGACCGCATCCAATTCGAAATTATTCCATTTCGAATAGGGTGGTCAGGAGACCAAGGCAAGGTCTGCGCGCTGGCCCCAATGTCGCGGCTGAGGCGGATTTTGCAGCTCGATCAGGCAAAAATCGACGAACTAACCGACATTACGCCACGTGCCGTCGCGATTGCGACATGCCGTCCCGCGCATCGTCCGCGGACGCCCATCGATGTAGATTGTGTGCGTGTAATCCCGGCAGTCGTCGCCGCCACGCCTGTAGGATTCACCAGGCGTCACTTCACCGTAGCGTCCGTTATCCGGGTTGCGCCACGGCGTGCGCTGGCCCGAGCGGCCGCGCTCCAGCGCAGCGAACTCAGCCTCCTGCGCCAACATCTGATCCTGCTTATCCATGGAGCGGCCGATTTCGCTACCGACGATACCGCCCACGACAGCACCTGCGACAGTCGCCAAAACCTTACCGGAGCCGCCACCGACTTGGTTCCCGAGGATGCCGCCAGCAACCGCGCCAACCACCATACCCGTGTCAGCCTTGCTTGGCCCATCGGGACCGCAGCCCAGAAGCAATCCCGGACCGATCAGGAGGACTGCGACGGTTTTGATGTTCATGGTCTTCGCCCCCCGGCCATCTGCTGTTGCACGCCCGTATACGAGCGATGTCAGTGCACTTGAGAAATCTAGTCTGCCTACCACGCTATCCGCAGCGATTCCGGCGGAAATGCGACCCCTTCGCATTCTATCGTGATTATCGCCGAACAACAGGGTTCGCCGGCAACATACTCAAGTCCCTGGGAGATCCAGTATTGCGTTCAATCCTCCGTGTGATGACGCCTCCAGACGAAGCCGGCCACGGTACGAACTTGCCAGATCTCGTACGATCGACAATCCGAGCCCTGAGCCGGGCTTGGTTTCATCGAGACGCAACCCGCGTTTCCCGATCTGCTTGCGCTCTGCCTCCGTCAGACCAGGACCATCGTCTTCAACGGCAATAGCGAGACGCGGCGGTGCCGTTCGCGATTCCGGCTGCTTGGCCGTAACCGTCAAATACACACGGGAATGCGCCCACTTGCACGCATTATCGAGCAGATTGCCCAGCATCTCCTCAAGGTCATGCCGCTCCCCTTGGAAGCGCGCCTGTTCCGGGCATTTCACCGTGATCGCGATGCCCTTATCGCGATAGATGCGTTCCAGCGCGCGTTGCAGCGCCTCCGTAACCGGAAGAACTTCCGTCACGCGCACCACCGATCCGGCACTGGACGCCATTCGTGCGCGATCCAGATAGTGGCTGATCTGATCGCGCATTGTTCTGGCCTGCTCGGCAACTTTCTGCGCGAAGGCTGATTTGTCCTCGCGCGCCTCGTTCACAATGACCGCGAGGGGTGTCTTCAACGCGTGTGCGAGGTTTCCGACCTGCGTCCGCGCGCGATCGATGATGTCCTGGTTGGATT
>JAEYYQ010000120.1 GCA_023428365.1 Pseudomonadota bacterium
CCGAGCATCGTGGTCGTGGCGATAGCCGTACCGAACAGACCAGCCAGATTGTAGGTGACGAGAATGCCGGCAACGATGACGATCGTCGGCAGCGCGCAGGCCTCAAGAGACACCGCGAGGCCCTGGATCACGTTGGTGCCGTGACCTGTCACCGACGACTGCGCAATCGAGCGCACCGGACGGAAACCGATCCCCGTGTAGTACTCAGTGATCCAGACGATGAGGCCAGTCACCGCGAGACCGGCAAGACCGCACAGGAACAGATCAGTTCCGGTGAGTTCGCGACCCGCAGCGGTTCCGACAACACCCCATGTGCCAAGCACATATTGGGTCGCCACGAACAGCCCTGCGATGGACAGCACCGCCGAAGCGATGAAGCCGCGATACAGCGCGCCCATGATCGAGTTGTTGGCGCCGAGACGCACAAAGAACGTGCCCGCGATCGACGTGATGAGACACGCTGCGCCGATAGCCAGCGGATAGACCATCAGATTCGCGAGGTTTGGCTGGCCGAGGAAGAAGATCGCCGCCAGAACCATGGTCGCAACCACCGTCACGGCGTAGGTCTCGAACAGGTCGGCTGCCATACCGGCGCAGTCACCGACGTTGTCACCCACGTTGTCGGCAATGGTCGCCGGGTTGCGCGGATCGTCCTCCGGAATACCGGCCTCGACCTTGCCGACGAGATCACCGCCGACGTCAGCACCCTTGGTGAAGATGCCGCCGCCGAGACGGGCGAAGATCGAGATCAGCGATGCACCGAAGCCCAGCGCGACCAGCGAGTCGATCACCACGCGATCTGCCGTGTTGTATCCCAGGCCACCGACGAGGATGAAGTAATAGACCGCAACGCCGAGCAGGGCGAGACCAGCCACCAGCATGCCGGTGACCGCGCCCGCTTTGAAGGCGATATCGAGACCACCCGCCAGCGACTGTGTCGCCGCCTGTGCCGTGCGGACGTTGGCGCGCACCGACACGTTCATGCCGATGTAACCTGCCAAGCCCGACAACACGGCACCGATGGCGAAACCAATGGCTGTCAGGCTGCCGAGCAGAAGCCATGCGAGAATGAAAATGAGGACGCCGACGATACCGATCGTGGTGTACTGGCGATTGAGATAGGCTTGCGCGCCTTCACGGATTGCACCCGCGATGGATTGCATCTTCTCATTGCCAGGATCGGCGCTCATGAGCGACTGGATGGTGAAGACCGCGTAGACGAGCGATGCCGCCCCGCAGGCGATGATCACCCAGAGCAGGTTATTCATCGTGAGAATTCCCCTTTATGCCGGCTATTCTATGGACTTGTGTGGACGCATCAGAACTGGTGACACGGTCGCCCGTGTACCACCGCCTGCGCTCCCTCCCGTAAACTTTTGAGATTCGGTGCGCTAAGTTAGCGCGGGGACCATGCCAAAAGACCTCTGCCGTTGCAACACGATCACAACGTCACTTTTGACTATCAGCGTCTGTTCGGCGCGACCCGGCCCTACAAACTGTGGCTCGATGGTCACAAATCGTGCGAATTGCGGCTCAGAAGTGATCGTAACCGGGATTGGCAACGTCTACAGACTGACCACTTGCATCGCGCACATCGACGCCGGTTTCCTTCCGGAGCACGCCGATGGCCGTCACGGTTACACCGGCGGTGAGAGCGGCGCTTTCGAAGGCGGCAGCCTTCTCCGGTGGAACGCTGGCCAGGATCTCGTAGTCATCCCCGCCCGAAAGCGGCAAATGCGCAAGGTCGGGAACCACTCCTAAAACGCTTCGCGCTGCGGATGAGAGCGGAACGCGATCCGCGCGAACCTCGGCTCCGACGCCGGAAGCCTGGCACATCCGGCGCAGATCCTTCACGAGGCCGTCCGAGATATCCATCGAGGCACTGGCATGATCGAGCAACGCCGGCCGCAACTGAACACGCGGTTGCGGTCTCAGATATCGCTGTTCGAGCGCCGACCGATCCGCCGCGGCAATCTGCGCCGCAGTCTTCTCGCCAATCACGCCGGAACGCAGCCGCAGGCCCAGCGCGGAATCGCCCAGCGTGCCGGACACATAAAGAATATCTCCGGCCCGGCCTCCGCCGCGCCTCAACATTCGCCCGGTAGGGACACTCCCGATGGCCATGACCGTCACCGAGAGAGGCGCGTTCGGTCGGCGGTCGGTATCACCACCGGCAAGCGCGATCCCGAAGCTTTCCTGGGCATCACGCAATCCGGCGGCGAAGCCATCCATCCACGTCCGCTCAGGCATCTGCCGAAACGACAGCGAAAGCAAATAGGCGACCGGCTTCGCACCCTTGGCCGCAATATCAGAGACATTCACCGCCAGCACTTTCCAGGCGATATCGTCCGGTGCATCGCCGGGCAGGAAGTGGACGCCTTCGGCAATCGCATCCGTGTTCAGGACGAGATCGTGGCCGGGTTCCGGAGTTAGTGCGGCGCAATCGTCCTGAAGACCAAAAGCTCCCGGAAAGCCGGCAGCCAGCGGAGCGAAATACGCCTGGATGAGATTATCCTCGCCCGCGATCGCATGCTCATCCGGCATCGGGTGTCCTGCAGCTAGTTTTCCCGCGCGGGCTTCTCTGCGAATTCCGGCGCCCTCAGACGTCGCGCCACCTTGTCGAGAATGCCGTTGACGACCTTGGGTTCATCCTCGGAAAAAAAGGCGTGGGCGATGTCGATGTACTCATTGATCACGACCCTCGCTGGAACGTCCGGACGCTCCAGAAGTTCGAACACCCCGGCACGCAGAATGGCTCGCAGAATGGAATCGACGCGCCCGAGCTGCCAGCCTACCGCGAGTTGCTGATCGACGATCGGATCAATGTCGCGCTGACGGCGCACCACGCCCTTGAGCAGCTCCGCGAAAAATGTCGGATCGGCACCGGCGATGGCATCCTCCGGCTCGGCCTGCTCGAAGCGCAGACCACGGAATTCGCTGATGACCGCATTGAGATCGGTCTGCGCCATGTCCATCTGGTAGAGACCCTGGACAGCCGCGACACGCGATGCGCTGCGCGCCGTTTTGCCCGTCGCCTTCTTCGCCGGCTTCATTCGACTTGGTCCTGGAACTGGCGGGCGATCTCAATCAATTTCAGACAAGCGCGTGCCGCATCGCCGCCCTTACCCTCGCGTCCACCGCGCGCGCGCGCCAACGCCTGCTCCTCGGTATCGACAGTTAGAATGGCGTTGCCGACTGGAATGTTGTGGCCAATGGCCAGCTCCATCATCCAGTGATTAGCGTTGTTGCAGACGATGTCATAGTGCGAGGTCTCGCCGCGGATGACGCATCCCAACGCGACGACACCGCTATAGCGCGCGCTCGCTGCATTATCCGGAATCAGTCCCGCCGACACAGCCTGCGCGATGACCTGAGGGATTTCGAGCGCCCCTGGAACGGTAACGCGATCATAGGTGGCCCCGGACGCCTCGAGTTCAGCAACAGCACCAGCCATCAGCTCATCCGAGATAGCCTCGTAAAACCGGCCCTCGATAATCAGAATGCGATGCGCGCGGCCGCCGCCGGACGCGCGGGTGCTTTCGGTACGTGGTGCGCGCCCTGCCATGACAGTTAACCGATCCTACGCTGTTCGACGATCTTGAGGCCGAAGCCTTCCAGACCGACGTAAATCGACGATGGTGAATTCGTGAGAAGGATCATGTCGCGGACCCCGAGATCGCGTAGGATCTGCGCACCGAC
>JAEYYQ010000122.1 GCA_023428365.1 Pseudomonadota bacterium
TGCTGGATGGCGAGATAGACTTCCGTCACCGGCAGGATGACCGGCGAGAACCCGATCGATTCCATGATCCCGCGGATCATCTCGCCGGGTGCGATGCGCAACTTCTTGCCCTTGGCGTCGGCTGGGCTGTTGAGTGGGAAGTTGGTGGTGAAGCTGCGAAACCCGGCCTCCCAGTTGCCGATAATGCGCATGCCCTTGGCGGGCAGCTGATCGGCCTGCTTGGCGATGAACTTCGACGTGTCATAGAGCTTCCAGCCCTGCTCATAGTTCTCTGCCAGATAGGGCAGGGCGCCGAGCGACAGATCCTTGACGTGCGGCGTGAACGTGACAACGCCGGTGATCGCGAAATCGAGACCGCCGAGCTGGAGCTGGTCGAGCGACTTGGCGTCATTGGCGAGCTGGCCGGAGTGGAACACCTGCACCTTGTAGCGGCCGGAGGTGCCTTTCTCGACGGCCTCGGCAAACTTCAGCGCCGCCTCGTGGCGCGCGCCGACCGAGGTATCGGTATGGCTGAAGCGCAGCACCTTCGCGCTCTGGCCACGGACGATATGGGGGAAGCCTGTGATAGCGAGGCCGGCGACTGCCGTGCCTTTCAGGATATCGCGTCTGTTTGTCATTGTTTCCTCCTGGATATGAAGTTCTGTTCGCGGGCGATTTGGTTTTGCCTTCTTGAATGCTTAGACGGTGAGGTAGCGGCCCTCCGCAGCCGAGCGGTAGACCGCCTCCTGGATTTCGAGATTGCGCAGGTAGTCGCGCCCGGAATTCATTAGCGGCACACCATTGAGAATGTGATCGACGACATGGCGCGACTGCCCATAAACGCAGTCGCCGCCGTAGCCGCGATCGTGCCACGTATAGATGTGCTCGTGCTCCTCGCCCCGGCGCGGCCGCACGAACAGCTTGCCGAAGCCGTCGAGACGGATCACGCCCTCGGTGCCTTCGACCATCAGCACACCGTTGGTCATGCGGGTATCGACGGCCGGATGATCGACATGACGGTTGCCGTCGAACAAGCCTGCGGCCCCACTGGCAAAATCGAAAATCACGTAGCCGGCGTCCTCGCCCGCGATCACCGGATTGATGCGGCGCAGACGTGCGAGCACGCCGGTGATCTCGCCGAACATGAAACGGAACACGTCGATCAAATGGATGCCGGTCTCGTGGATCAGAAAGCGCGGCATTTTTTGGAAATATGGCTGGCGCGAAAGGTAGGCGTCAGGGCCTTGGCCGTCGCCGGGTCGGAGCCGGAAGCTGATATTCAGCGGTGTGCCGACCGCGCCGTCGCGGACGAGGCGATCGGCTTCGAGGAACCACGGCATGAAGCGGAAGTTCTCGTGCACCGCGAGCATCACACCCGCGCGCTCAGCGACTTCGACCAGTTCAATTGCTTCAGGGTAAGTCGGCGCCAGCGGTTTCTGGCAGATCATGCGGATACCGCGATCCGACGCCATGCGCACGATATCGAGATGCGTCTGTGGTGGCGTAACGATGTCGACGAGATCCGGTCTCGCCGCGTCCAGCATTGCGTCGATTTCGGCGAAGGGTCGTGCCAGGGGAAACAATCTCGCCGCCGCCGCCAGCTTAGCCGGATCGCGATCGGCGATGCCGACTACGGTAGCGCCCTCCATCCGACGCCATGCATCCTGGTGAAACTGGCTGAAGTAGCCCAGTCCGGCTATGGCGACCTTGAGGCTCATTTGGGATCCACCTTGCCGGTGCGGATCAGGTCGGCGACGGTCTGGCCGATGTCGCGCGTGCCGTTCTTGCCGCCGATGTCGTAGCTTCGCAGGCCGAGCGTGCCAAAGGCGTGATCGACACCGTTCTCGATCGCGCGCGCGGCATCGACAGCAACCGCGCTGCCGTGGCGATCGCCAAGCCAGTCGAGCATCATCGCCGCCGATAAGATCATGGCGGTTGGATTGGCGATGCCCTTGCCGGCGATGTCGGGGGCCGTGCCATGGCTCGGCTGGAACAGTCCATTGGTGTCGCCGATGTCGGCCGACGGCGCGAAACCCATGCCGCCGATCAAACCGGCGCCGAGATCAGAGAGAATGTCGCCGAACAGATTTTCCATCGGCAGCACGTCGAAATCCCACGGACGGCGCACGAGGTCGAGGGCCATGGCGTCAACGTAGTGGTGGCGCGCGTCGATATCGGGATGTTTGGCTGCGGTCTCATGGAACACCTGCCGCATGAAGGCGAACGACACGAATACGTTGGCCTTATCGACCAGCGTCACGCGCCCGGGCGTGCCGCGCGTTGCCTTGCGGCGGCGAGCCAGCGCGCAGGAGAAATTCGTCAATTTTTCCGTCGTGGCGCGCGTGATCACCTGGGTGTCGTGCGCTTCCTTGTTGTCGATGATCTTGCCTTTGCCGCGAGAAACGAACATGCCCTCAGTCGACTCACGCACGATCACGAGGTCGATGTTTTTCGCGCGTGGATCGGCAAGTGCGATCGGCACGCCCGGAATGGCGCGGATCGGACGGACGCCGGCGTAGAGTTCCAACGCGACACGCAGTTCGAGCTGCGGCGCGATCTCGGTGCCATCGGGGAAGCGGATATCCGGCCAGCCCATGGCGCCGAACAGAATGGCGTCGGCCTTGCGTGCCCGTTCGATGCCATCGGGCGGAAGAATTGCGCCGGTTTCCTTGTAATGGTGTGCGCCGCCTGGGATCGTTTCTGATCGGAACGACAGCCCGAAGCGCTGCTCCACCGCCTCCAGCACGACGCCCGCAGCGTCCATGACTTCGATGCCGATACCCTCGCCGGGCATCATGGCCAGATGGAACGAATTCGACTTCATAGGCGCTGAATTCCGTGACGTTCAATGATGGAAAGCAGTTCTTTGCCACCGCGCTTGCGGTGGACGTGATAGAGGGTGCGCGCCTTCTGGCCGTCGCCCGCGAGAATGGCGTTGACCACGGCACGGTGCTCGGCGGTCGATTTCACCGGTAGAGGCCGCAGCCGCAACGTGAACATCCGTGCCCGGTGCGCTTGATCCCACACGGTCATGATCATCGCGGCCAACCGATTGTTGCCGCACAGATGGGCCAGATGCATGTGAAATTGTTCATCCCCGGCCGCCCACGCGTCGAGATTGGGGCGTGAACCGGAAAGAGCTTTTTCCATTGCATCGCACGCTGAAATGAGGCCCGCGAGATCCGCTTTGGTCGGGCCGCGTGCAACGAGCAGCTCGACTGCTGTTGGCTCTAACGACATCAGGATCTCGTAAATCTCCCGCATGTCGTTGGGTGCCAGGGCCGCGATGCGAACGCCATGGCGGGGCACGATTTCAAGCAAGCCATCCTGCTGCAGGCGGACGAAGGCTTCGCGCACGGGAGTGCGAGAGACGCCCAGCTCCTGGACGACGGTGCTCTCTAAAATCTGCGCGCCAGGTGGATAGTGATTGTCCAAGATGTACTGCTTGAGGCGTGCGTAAACGGTATCCGTCGAACGTGAGGTTCTCGGTGTCGAAGGCGCTTTTCCAACTGGCAGCGTGGGCGAGTACATTCGAGCATCTATGCGTGCGATAACGTATGCATTAAAATAAACGTTGGCGGATTTTTCTTGGCAGAGCAAGAAATTTTTTACGAGATAGCGCCGCGCTTACGACCAGTGGTAATGCTCCTCGGGCGAAAGTTGAGAAATTCTGCGCGGAACCGTTCCGCCAATGTTTTCGACCCGAGAAGCGCAAGTATTCGTGGCTTGCGCGAGATTGGCCCGCATGAGAACGTTCTCTGTGTCTCAGGGCGGGGAAAATCACAACGACACGGCCAGCGTGCTGCCCATCATGTTGAGGCGCGATCGGCCAATGGGTTGGAGACATTTTGCGATGAATAATGCCGCTGTTGCCGGAGACGATACGATTTCCGTCTATTGGCAAACCGGCTGTACGAGCTGCCTCCGTACCAAGGAATTTCTGA
>JAEYYQ010000194.1 GCA_023428365.1 Pseudomonadota bacterium
GCCGTGCCAGCATAGCCTGCATGCCCGTCAAAGAACCAACGTTCACGTTCGGCATCGAGGAAGAATACCACCTCGTTGACCGCAGCACGCGCGATCTGGCAGCGGCTCCGCAAGCGATGATGGATGCTTGCCTCGCCAAACTCGGTGGCCAAGTCAGCCCCGAGTTCCTCAAGTCGCAAATCGAGATCGGAACGCCCGTCAGTCGCGACTTCCGCGAGGTACGCCAGAACTTGGCCGATATGCGTGGCACCATCGGCGAGGTAGCGGCCGTATTTGGCTTGGCGCCGATCGCCGCGTCAACGCATCCGATCGCGCGTCCCGGCCAGCAGGCCCCCACCGACAAAGAGCGTTACCAATCGCTCGCCCGCGACCTCCAGGCGGTCGGCCGCCGGCTCGTCATCTGCGGGATGCACGTCCATTGCGGTATCGACGATGACGAGTTGCGTATCGACCTCATGAACCAGGTCCGGTACTTCCTGCCCCACCTGTTGGTGCTGTCGACGTCATCGCCGTTCTGGGGTGGCGAGAGCACCGGTCTCAAAAGCTACCGCCTGTCGGTGATGGATCAGCTTCCACGCACCGGTCTGCCCGGACGGCTCGCGGGATGGGCCGAGTACCGGCGGACGGTCGATGTTCTGGTGAAAGCGGGCGTCATCGAGGATGCGACCAAGATCTGGTGGGATCTGCGCCCGTCCGACCGTTTCCCGACACTGGAAATGCGCATCACCGATGTCTGCACCCGGCTTGATGATGCGGTTGCCATCGCAGCGCTGTTCGTCTGCTTCTGCCGGGCACTTTATCGGCTGAGACGCAATAACCAGAGCTGGCGCACCTATCCGGTCTTTCTGCTGGAAGAAAACCGCTGGCGCGCCCAGCGCTATGGCGTGCAAGGCTCCCTGTTTGATTTCGGCAAGGGGACGCTGGAGCCGTTTCACGATCTCATGAACGAAATCCAGGCTCTCGTCGCCGAGGACGCCGCCGCCCTCGGTTGCGAGGCGGAAATCGCGCGGGCCGGAGCTATCGTGCAGGAGGGCACCAGCGCTGACCGGCAGGTCGCCACCTACGAGCGACTGCTCGGCTCAGGAGCATCCCAGCGCCAGGCGTTGGAAGGTGTGGTCGACATGCTGATCGCGGAAACGCTGGCGACCTAGCGTCGTTACACCGCCGCTGCTAGAGCGTTTCCGTCTCACTCGGAAACATTCTGTTGTCATCCCGGAATTTCGCGTGAGCGAAATATCCGGGACCCAGGCGAATTACCATCGCCCCTGGGTCCCGGCTCTCCGCTTCGCTTCTGCCGGGATGACAAGGATGGTTCGATCTGAATCGGAAAGGCTCTACCCCTTCAGCAAAAATTCCGCCTCGATGGTGATGCGGATTTCATCGCCGATCAGCGGCAATGCGCGCGTCAGTCCCCAGGCGCTGCGCAGCACGGTTGTGGTGGCCGAGAAGCCCGAAGCCCACTTGCCCTTGAACGTCGGGTTGATGGGCGCGAACGGATGCTCGCCGCTGAAATTCCACATCACCTGCAACGTGACGGGGTTGGTCACGCCGAGGATCGTCAGTTCTCCATCCACCTCACCGGTTTTCTCGGTGATGACACGCACGGACGTGCTTTTGAAGGTGATGATCGGGTACTCCGCGACATTGAAGAAATCGCCACTCTTCAAGTTGCTGTCGTACTCCGGAACGCCCGTGAAGACACTGCCCGTCTTGATCGCAACGTTGATCGACCCCGACGTCGGATCGGTCGGCGTGAACTGCAAGCGTCCATCGACGTCGAGGAACTGGCCCGACTGGCGCGACAGTCCCAGATGATTCCAGGTGAAGCGTACCGACGAGTTCTGCTTGTCCATGACCCAGACGTCGGCCATCGCCGGAAAGTTGATCGTGACAATCAGCACCAATGATAGCGCAAAGCCCATGCAGAACTGAGCGATACGATCGGCCGAACGAGACATGCAGGCGAATTCCCGGTGACTGCTGCGAACTGCTACCCTCGCGGCTCACCAGGATATTGTGACAGTATGACGGCGGTTCCCCTCACAACCCCGCCGACATGCCGCCGTCAACAGCCAGTTCCGAGCCGGTCACGAAGGTGCTGTCATCGGACGCGAAGAACAGCGCGGCCCGCGCCACGTCCTCGGCACGGCCGAAGCGGCGCATCGGTGTTTGGTCGATCAGCGCCTTGTTGATGGCCGGGTTGCGGAGCACCCGCTCCGTCAGCGCGGTCTCGATAAAACCGGGCGACAGCGCATTCACGCGAATGCCAAACGGCGCATATTCGACCGCCAGCGCGCGGGTCAGCGACAGCACGGCGCCCTTGGTGGCGGAATAGCCTGCGAGCTGACGCAGGCCTCGGGTCGCCATGATCGAGGCCAGATTGATCAGAGATCCACTGCCTGAGACCTTGAGCAGATCAAACCCATCGCGCGCCACGCGGACGACGCCATCGAGATTCACTTCGCGGATTTTGACCCAATCCGAGTCCGACATATGGCGAAAGTCGCCGCGCACGTTGAGACCGGCATTATTGACGATCACATCGAGGCGACCGTGGTCCTGCTTCACGGTCCGGAACATCGCGGTGACATCCTGGCCGCGCGACACGTCTACGGTCATAGCGCGACAGGCGTTGCCCTCGTCGGTGATACCTTTCGCGGCTTCTGCCGCCGCAGCCTCATTGACATCGGCCAGATAGACGAAGGCGCCCTCAGCAGCGAAGCAGCGCGCGATGCCCAGTCCTATTCCCGCGGCTCCGCCCGTTACCAACGCGATCCGGCCGTCCAGACGCCCCATGAACCATTCCCTTCTATCGATCCGACCTCGTAGCGATGATCAGACCGATAGGCGGCTCATCCGGCGACGGCAAGACCTCCTGCCGACGCATGGCAAACAGCTTCTTGGCACATCACGGATCAATAGCGGCAACAGCCGCCGGTATATGCACCGCCGCTATAGTCAGGATAGTCGTACCCGATGACGAACTTCACGCCGAACCTGAAGATGTGCTGGTCGACGTCGATGTCGTTGCGGATTCTGGTGATGGTTTCACCGTCCAGGACCGGCTCACTGAAGGAAAAACTCTCATATCCGGCAAACAGATACTCACCGAACAGGATTGCGTTGTGCCAGTTGTATTCAACGCCACCGCCGACGGTCCAACCGATCAGTGAGTCGTTTTTGTTGTACCGCGATGTCGTGATCGGATCGAATACGCCGTCGAATGCCACGCCCAAAATAGACAGCCCCGCCGTTCCATACAGGAGGACATCCGGATGGACGTAAACGCCTGCCCGCCCGCGCAGCGTCGCCTGATAGTCGATGTGCAGCTTCCGATAGTCGAACGCTTCATTGAATGTATCGACGGCCAGATCGGTCTCGATTCCAAAAATCAGCCCACTGTGCAGAAGCCAGTCGTAACCGAACGTCCCGCCCCCGGCGAAGCTTGCCCCGGAAACTGCCCCCTCGGCCTCATACGGCTTGTTGACGTCAAAGTTGTTAGACCCGACCTGACCGAACACGCCGAAGCGTAACAGACCCGATCCTTCGAAATTCTGTGCGTGAGCTTGCTCCGAGACCGCGGCAGCCATGCAGAACAAGAGTGCAACCGAGGTCCGGATGATGGCAGCTGCCCTCATGACCGTCCTCATCATCATAGTGTGAGTTGCAATTACAGCAGGTCGAATCGCAGAGTTAATCTACCATAGGTAGTAATATTGCCTATGTGCTCGCGACGCCTCTCTCGACGGGAATTGCGCGGCTCGCCTACTCGGCAGCGAGCTTGGGCGGCACCCACTTCTCGCGCATGGTGACGAGTTCCTCGGCTGCGCTTGGATGCAGCGCCATCGTGGAATCGAAGTCGGCTTTGGTGGCTCCCATCCGCAGCGCGATCGCCGCGACCTGGACGATCTCACCAGCATCCGGCCCCATGATGTGAACACCAAGGACCTTCTGGCTTTTGCGATCGACCACCAGCTTCATGATGGTCCGCTCGCCGCGCCCGGACATCGTATTCTTCATTGGGCGAAACTTCGCCTTGTAGATGTCGAGTTCGTACCCCGCCGCAACAGCATCCAGCTCAGTGAAGCCGACGGTGCCGATCTCCGGTGTCGAGAACACCGCGGTGGGAATGCAATCGTAACTCACCGAAGCTGCTTTTTTACCGAATACACGGTCGGCGAAGGCATGGCCCTCGCGGATCGCAACCGGC
This sequence comes from Pseudomonadota bacterium, assembly GCA_023428365.1. Classification (GTDB taxonomy): domain Bacteria; phylum Pseudomonadota; class Alphaproteobacteria; order Rhizobiales; family Hyphomicrobiaceae; genus ZC4RG25. Next base: position 4,211 of record JAEYYQ010000194.1, read on the forward strand.
GTCAGGTTCACACGATCGGTGACGTCGCCGATGGCATAGATCGATGGAACATTGGTCCGGTTTTCGCCGTCGACCTTGATCGCACCGTCGTCACAAGCAACGCCGGCCTCATCCAAGCCGAGACCGGCCGTGTTCGGGCTGCGCCCGATGGCGAACATGATCTGGTCGGCTTCGATCGTGGAGCCGTCGCTGAGACGGCCGACGAGGGTCTTTGCGCCACGTCCCTGTCCGACCCGTTCGATCTCGGTGAAAATCGTGTTTGTGAGAACTTTGATCCCACGGCGCGCATACTCTTCCATCAGCCCATCGCGCAAATCCTCGTCGAACCCG
>JAEYYQ010000226.1 GCA_023428365.1 Pseudomonadota bacterium
CGGGCGCAGGAGCCGGTGGCGACAAACTAGCGCTCGGACGTCAACTTTCGCCTGACTTCTGCGCTCCTGCCTTGAACGGCCCGCGGTTTCCGGCTAACCACCCTGTGACGAGATGTTGCAACCGCACACTTGAGCGTCGGTTCTGTCCGTGCCCGCCTGTGTGGAAGCTGAAATCCGAGCAACTTTAAGCAGGCTCCAAGGAGACCGACACACATGGCGCGCACCAAGATCGCGCTGATCGGCGCAGGCATGATCGGCGGCACACTGGCCCACCTCATTGGTCTCAAGGAGCTGGGTGATGTCGTCCTGTTCGACATCGTCGACGGTACTCCGCAGGGCAAAGCGCTCGATATCGCGCAGTCCGGCGGCGTCGAAGGTTTCGACGTTACTCTCAAGGGCACCAGCTCTTATGCCGACATCGAAGGCGCTCAGGTTTGCATCGTGACGGCCGGCGTGCCGCGCAAGCCGGGCATGAGCCGCGACGATCTGCTTGGCATCAACCTGAAGGTCATGCAGCAGGTCGGTGAGGGCATCAAGCAATACGCGCCGCAGGCGTTCGTCATCTGCATCACCAACCCGCTCGACGCGATGGTGTGGGCGCTGCAGAAGGCGTCGGGTCTGCCGCATTCGCGCGTGGTCGGCATGGCCGGTGTGCTCGACAGCACCCGCTTCCGTCACTTCCTCGCTGACGAACTCAAAGTCTCCGTAGAGGACGTCACGGCGTTCGTTCTCGGCGGCCACGGCGACGACATGGTACCGCTGGTCCGCTATTCGACCGTCGCCGGCATTCCGTTGCCGGATCTGGTGAAGATGCGCTGGATGACGCAGGAGCGTCTCGATCAGATCGTTGATCGCACGCGCAAGGGCGGCGGTGAGATCGTCGGCCTGCTCAAGAACGGCTCGGCTTTCTATGCGCCGGCTTCGTCTGCCATTCAGATGGCCGAGAGCTTCCTCAAGGATAAAAAGCGCGTTCTGCCGTGCGCTGCGTATCTCAACGGCGAATACGGCGTGAAGGGGCTCTATGTCGGTGTGCCGGTTGTTCTCGGCGCGGGCGGCGTGGAACGGATCGTCGAGATCGACCTTAACTCTGAAGAAAAGGGCATGTTCACCAAGTCGGTCGAGTCGGTCACGGGACTGGTCGAGGCCTGCACGAAGATCGCCCCGCAGCTTGGTGCCTGATCGCGGTTTGGGGGGAATACAACCCTAGCTAAGTGCACAGGAGAGCAAGATGAAGCGTAGCGCATCTGCGGAATGGAAGGGCGGCCTGAAGGACGGCAAGGGGTCGGTCTCGACCGACAGCACCGTCCTCAACAACACCCAGTACTCCTTCGGCACGCGATTTGAGAACGGCGTCGGTACCAATCCAGAAGAGCTGATCGCCGCGGCTCACGCTGGGTGCTTTTCGATGGCGTTGTCGGCCCAGCTTGGCAAAGCCGGGATGACGGCGGAGAGCATCAAGACCAAGGCGACGATCACGTTGGATCAAGTCGAGGGTGGGTTTGCGATCACCGCGTCCCATCTCGACGTCGTCGTGAAGATCCCCGGCGCGGACAAAGCGGCCTTCGAAGCCGCGGCGAACGATGCAAAAGCCGGCTGCCCGGTGTCAAAAGTTCTCAACGCGAAAATCACGATGGACGCCAAGCTCGAGAGCTAGGCGGACTGTAGCATTCTTTCAGTATCGTCAGGGGCAACCCTGACGATCAAACAGGTGGAAAGTGGAATGGTGAAGAAGGCGATCGCGGCAGCCCCTCTTAAGGCGGTTGGCCCGTATTCTCTGGCCATGGACACCGGATCGGTTGTCTACATTTCCGGCCAGGTTCATCTCGACGGCGCGACCGGCAAGCTGGTGGGTGACGATGTCGCGGCTCAGACCCATCAGGTCTTCAATAACCTGAAGCTGATCCTCGATCAGGCCGGTCTTGGCTTCCAGCACATCGTGAAGACCACTGTGTTCCTGACGGACATGGGTGACTTCGCGGCCATGAACGAAGTCTACAAGACCTACATGAGCGAGCCCTATCCGGCCCGTTCGACCATCGAGGTCGCGGGGCTTCCGCTCGGCGCCCGTCTCGAGATCGAGGCGATTGCGGACCGCAACGCCTGAAAATTGCGGAGTGCGCGATTTCATGCACCCTCCGGTCATTCTGGCGCCTGCATCTGCCAGCTCAATAGGAACCCCGCGATGAACATTCACGAATATCAGGCCAAAGAGCTCTATCGGCAGTATGGCGTGAACACGCCGAAAGGAATCGCGGCGTTTACTGTTGAAGAGGCCGTCAAAGCCGCCCAGCAGCTTCCCGGTCCGGTCTGGGTGGTGAAGGCTCAGATCCATGCCGGCGGACGCGGCAAGGGCAAGTTCAAGGAAGCCGCGGCGGGCGATAAGGGCGGCGTCCGGCTGGCGAAATCCATCGATGAGGTCAAGGCGTTCGCCGAACAGATGCTCGGCAGCACGCTGGTGACGGTGCAGGCCGGGCCTGCGGGCCGCGTGGTCAAGCGCCTCTATGTCGAGGACGGTTCGCAGATCGAGCGCGAACTATACCTTTCCGCTCTCGTTGATCGCGCCACCAGCCGGATCTCGTTTATCGCCTCCCAGGCAGGCGGCATGGATATCGAGCAGGTCGCGCATGATACGCCTGAAAAGATTGTCACGCTGACGATCGATCCGGCGTCGGGCTACTTCCCCTTCCACGGCCGCAAGATTGCGTTTGCCCTGGGATTGACCGGCGATCAGGTCGGGCAGTGCGTAAAGATGATCGGCGATCTCTACCGGTTGTTCGTCGACAAGGATATGAGCATGCTCGAGGTCAATCCGCTGGTGGTGACCAAGGACGGCAAGCTGATCTGCCTCGATGGCAAGATGGATTTCGATTCCAACGCGCTGTACCGGCACAAGGACATTGTCGAGTTGCGCGATCTTGAAGAAGAAGATCCAGCGGAGGTCGAGGCCTCCAAGTACGACCTGTCCTACGTGAAGCTCGACGGCTCCATCGGCTGCATGGTCAACGGCGCCGGCTTGGCCATGGCGACCATGGACATCATCAAGCTGTACGGCGAAGAGCCCGCCAACTTCCTCGATGTCGGCGGCGGCGCATCCAAAGAGAAGGTGCAGGCCGCATTCAAGATCATTCTGTCCGATCCGGCCGTGAAGGGTATTCTGGTCAACATCTTCGGCGGCATCATGCGCTGTGACATCATCGCCGAGGGTGTCGTGGCGGCTGCCCGCGAAATGGCGATTACGGTACCGCTCGTGGTGCGCCTGGAAGGCACCAACGTTGAATTGGGCAAGAAAATCCTGGCCGAATCCGGCCTCAAGATCGTCCCGGCTGATGATCTCGCCGACGCGGCTGAGAAGGTGACGGCTGAGGTCAAGAAAGCGGCCTGAGGCAGATCAGGCTGGTTTCGCCAAGCAAAAGGGCCGCAGTCAGCGGCCCTTTCTGTATTGAATGCGGCTGCGGTTCAAAGACCAACAGACGGCTCAGACTTCTTTCACTTTGTCCGTCGAGCCGTTCGTTATCACGGACTTTACGCCATTTTCCATGGACGCTGCGGTTTTGTACATCTCGCTGCGGCCCAGGATCTGCCCGTTATCTTTAGACTTCAGGGAAAAGTACGGCGATCCGTCTTTTGCAGTCTTCTTGTCGAAATTCGCCTCGTCAGCAGAGTTCTTCCGACACGATGCGATGCCGTTTTTGCAAGAATCCAGGGTTTTATACTGCTCGCTGGTAAGAATAGTCTCGTTGTTGGCGGCCTTTAAATTGAAGAAATACTGACCGTTCGTGGCTTTCTTGATCTCGTAGTAGCCAGCCATGATGAATATCCTCATGCTTGTGATGCCCTGCGCTTCGCGGCGTGAACCAGCGAGAAAACGCAGTGGACAGAACGATGCATAGAATAGTCTTCGCGATCCTGGGGTCAACGCCCCTTGGCCGCGATGGTGCACCGGAAGTAACCGCTTCTCAGGACAATTTTTGCGGATCTTAGCGGGTCAAATTGCGATTGCTTGCCTGCTCGACGTTCGGCGCACTTGATTGCGCGGCCATTCTGGTCGACAAGCACCGCACTGCATCTGAAGACATGAGCACGGAAGGCGCGCATGGCCATCCTCGTCGACAAGAACACCACTGTCATCTGTCAGGGCATCACTGGAAGCCAGGGCACGTTTCACACGAAGCAAGCCAAGGCTTACGGAACCCGGATTGTTGGTGGGGTGACGCCAGGCAAAGGCGGCTCAAAGCATCCTGATGCCGAGCTGGCCGATGTGCCGTTGTTCAACACGGTCGCTGAGGCGAAAGCCAAGACCGGCGCGACAGCGACCTCGATCTATGTGCCGCCGCCATTTGCCGCCGATGCCATCCTGGAAGCCATCGACGCTGAGATCCCGCTGATCGTGTGCATCACCGAGGGCATCCCCGTCATGGATATGATCAAGGTGAAGCGCGCTCTGTCAGGGTCCTGGTCGCGTTTGATCGGCCCCAACTGCCCTGGCGTGCTGACTCCCAACGCCTGCAAGATCGGCATCATGCCCGGCAACATCTTCAAGGCGGGCAATGTCGGCATCGTTTCGCGCTCCGGGACGCTGACGTATGAAGCCGTCAAGCAGACCTCGGATGCGGGCCTCGGTCAGTCGACGGCGGTCGGCATCGGCGGTGATCCGGTCAAGGGCACCGAA
>JAEYYQ010000247.1 GCA_023428365.1 Pseudomonadota bacterium
GATCCAGCCATGATCGACGGCGGCTTCGAGCCCGTGACTGTAGGCAAAGGCGCCGACGGGAAAGGCCGGCGAAAACCAGACTTGCAATAATGCCTGAGAGTGGGCTCGCCTCAGCTTGGCGTCGCGCGGGGTGGTGCTGCGCCCAGGAGCGGACACGGCTCAGGTCTCGTCGTGGTGATGATGACCGTGCGAATGACCATGCGCGTGATCATGATGATGATCGTGGCTGTGATGGCCGTGGTGGTGATGCCCCTTTTGCAATGGGCCTTTGCCGCCGTAAGCGCCGCCTTCGGGCTCGAACGGGCGCATCACTTTATGAACGTGTGCGCCAAGTCCGATCACCATGTCCTCCAGCACATGATCTGGCTGAATATAGATCGCGCCCGCGACGATCTCTGCTGGCGTGTGGCGATTGCCGATGTGCCACGCGATGCGTGCCAGCTCCAACGCGTCATGCGCATGGACTTCCAGCAGCGGCTCCGGTGCGGCAAGCACCTTGATCAAGCTACCGTCATCCAGAACCAGCGCATCACCGTGAGCGAGATACGTGGCCTCTGGTAGATCGAGCAGGAACTCACGCCCGCCATCGCTGATCAGCGCAAGCCGGCGGCGATAGCGCGCGGCGCGGTCGAGCGTGATGGTGTCGGTTGCTGCTTGCAAACCGGACCCGTACTTGCGGGTGATGGTTGTCGCGCGGGGCGCCATGGATCCAGCCTTTAGAACAAGAAATAACGCTGAGCCATCGGAAGTTCCTTGGCGGGCTCGCAAACCAGCAGTTCGCCATCGGCGCGGACTTCATAGGTTTCCGGGTCGATCTGGATATCGGGCGTCGCGTCGTTGTGGATCATGCTCTTCTTCGAAATGCCGCCGCGCGTATTTTCGACGGCGATGAATTCCTTCTGGCAGCCGAGCTTTTCGCGCTGACCTGCGGCGATCGCGGCTTTCGAAACGAACGTAACGGATGTCGCCGCCATCGCGCCACCGTAGGCTTGGAACATAGGCCGATAGTGCACCGGCTGGGGTGTTGGAATCGAGGCATTCGGATCGCCCATTGGTGCGGCCGCGATCATCCCGCCTTTGATGACGAGATCGGGCTTCACGCCGAAGAACGCGGGAGACCAGACGACCAGATCCGCCAGCTTGCCGGGTTCCACTGAACCGATGTGCTGGGAGACGCCATGCGCGATGGCCGGGTTGATCGTGTATTTCGCGACGTAACGGCGGGCACGGAAGTTATCGTTGCCGGTGCCTTTGTCTTCCGGCAGTGCGCCACGCTGCATTTTCATTTTGTGCGCGGTCTGCCACGTGCGGATGCAGACTTCGCCGATCCGGCCCATCGCCTGGCTGTCCGACGACATCATCGAGAGCGCGCCGATATCGTGCAGGATATCCTCCGCTGCGATGGTCTCCTTACGAATTCGGCTTTCTGCGAATGCGAGGTCTTCGGGGATTTTCGCCGAGAGGTGATGGCATACCATCAGCATGTCGAGGTGTTCGTCTATGGTGTTGACCGTGAACGGCCGTGTCGGATTGGTCGATGACGGTAAGACGTTTTCGAGACCCGCCACGCGCATGATGTCGGGGGCATGGCCGCCGCCTGCGCCCTCTGTGTGAAAGGCGTGGATCGTGCGGCCCTTGAAGGCAGCGATGGTGTCTTCGACGTAGCCGGACTCATTCAGCGTGTCGCTGTGGAGCATCACCTGCACGTCGTGGTCATCGCCGACCGCGAGGCAATTGTCGATGGCGGCGGGCGTGGTGCCCCAGTCCTCGTGCAGTTTGAAGGCACAGGCGCCGGCTTCGGCCATTTCGTCGAGTGGTCCGGGCAGCGATGCATTACCTTTTGCCGCGAGACCGATGTTGATCGGCACGCCGTCGATGGCGCGCAGCATCATCTCGATGTGCCACGGTCCCGGCGTGCAGGTGGTGGCGAATGTTCCATGTGACGGACCGGTCCCGCCGCCGAGTAAAGTCGTCATGCCTGCCATCAGCGCATCGTCGATCTGCTGCGGGCAGATGAAATGGATGTGGCTGTCGAAGCCGCCAGCCGTGATGATCTTGCCTTCGCCTGCAATGACATCAGTGCCAGGGCCGACAATAATATCGACGCCGGGCTGGATATCCGGATTGCCCGCTTTGCCAATGGCAACGATGCGGCCGCCGGAAATGCCGATGTCGGCTTTGACGATACCCCAGTGATCCAAAATCAGCGCGTTGGTGATGACAGTATCGACAGCTCCCGCCGCATTGCGGAACTGCGACTGGCCCATACCATCGCGGATCACTTTGCCGCCGCCGAACTTCACCTCCTCGCCATACGTCGTGAAGTCTTGTTCGACTTCGATGATCAGGTCGGTATCGGCAAGGCGGACCTTGTCGCCGACGGTCGGGCCGTACATGCCGGCATAGGCAGCGCGTGTGATCCTGGTGGCCATGATTCTATTTCCCTGTTCGCGCCGATCACACGTCTAAAGATTGCCCATGATGGCTTGGCGGAAGCCGAACACTCGGCGCTCGCCGGCAAGCGCGACAAGCTGCACGTCGCGCGTCTGCCCCGGCTCGAAGCGGACTGCGGTGCCTGCCGCGATGTCGAGGCGAAAGCCGCGTGTTTTCTCTCGGTCGAACGACAGCGCGGGATTGGTCTCGTAGAAATGATAATGGCTGCCGACCTGGATCGGACGGTCGCCGGTGTTGGCCACCGTCAGAGTGAGTGTCGGGCGATCCGCGTTGAGCTCGATATCGCCGGGAACGGTGATGACTTCTCCGGGGATCATCGTCCACCTCACTGGATTAAAAAAAGAACGAGGCCGAGAACGGCGGTCGCGCCGCCGATTACGCGCGCGGTGTTGAGGCCAGCGTCGCTCTTGAGAAACTGGCCAGCGCCGACGCCGAATGCGTGCAGCACAGCAGTCGCGATGACAAAGCCAGCGGCATAACCGAACCAATCACCGGCCGGCGCCTCTGCGCCGTGCGCGTAACCGTGGAAGATGCCGAATGCCGCGATAACAACCGCGCCGACGGCGACCGGTGCTTTCAGCAGCGCGCCAATTCCAAGACCGAGCAGCATTACGGAACCAGCAATCATCGGTTCGACCAACGGGAGATCGATAGCGGCGCGACCGAGCAATCCGCCGACGACCATTGCTCCGACAAATGCCACGGGCCAGATCCACACGCGCTGTCCACCTACTATCGCAGCCCACAAGCCTACCGCGATCATCGCGGCAAGGTGATCCAGTCCACCGATTGGATGGACAAAGCCAGTGACGAAGCTCCCATGCGCATCGACGCCGACGTGAGCAAGCGCGGGGGATGCCGAGAGAGCAATTGCAGCGATGGGGGGGAGGATTGACCCAATGTGGCGGTTACGACGTGTCATCTGAAATCCCCGGTTTGTATGTCGTGATCAGCGGATCGGTTCGTGTACGGTGACAAGCTTGGTGCCATCGGGAAATGTGGCTTCTACCTGGACGTCGTGAATCATCTCTGCGACCCCGGCCATCACCTGATCGCGGGTGATCACCTTCGCGCCGTCACGCATCAGTTCGGAAACTGAACGTCCATCACGCGCACCCTCGACGACAAAATCCGTGATCAGCGCGATGGCTTCGGGATGGTTGAGCTTGACGCCGCGTTCAAGCCGACGGCGCGCAACGATCGCGGCCATGGCGACCAGCAGCTT
>JAEYYQ010000279.1 GCA_023428365.1 Pseudomonadota bacterium
ATATCCTGGCCTTCCCGACCTGGGAACCTCAGGCTCACGCCGATATGCTCGAGCCGGTCGACGATATCATGAACGACCTGATCAAAGAGCACGGCAAGGTCAACGGAACGGTCGAATATCTCGGCAAGATCAACGGCACCTGGAAGATCGTGCCTGCAACGGTCGGCAGTCAGATCAAAGGCCCCTGCTCGCGCATTGACCTCATGAAATCGCTGGCAGGCATTGACGTGCAGGCCATGTATCCGGCCGGAAGCGCGCCGAAAGCCGACGACTGGACGCTGGAGACATTTCTCAAGGCTGCAGAAGCGTGCCACAAGGGCGGCAAGCCGTTCGGCATCGGACTGGGAGGAACAACGGACTCAATCGACAGCATTGGAGCATTCTTCCACGCGTACGGCGCGATGCTGGTCAACGAAAAGGGTGACGTCACCGTCAAGTCCGACAATGTAAAACAAGCTCTGGAATATCTGACCAAGCTGGCGCAGTTCCTGCCCAAAGACGCCCCAGCCTGGGATGACGCCTCCAACAACAAATGGCTTGTCGCCGGCAATGGCGCCCTGATCATGAACCCGCCCAGCGCCTGGGCCGTTGCCAAGCGTGACGCGCCGCAGATCGCCGAACAGTGCTGGACGCACGGCTTCCCATCTGGCCCGAATGGTCGCTATGCGCCGTTCCTGCCGTATCTGTGGGGCATCTGGTCGTTCAGCAAGAACAAGGAAGCGTCGAAGAGCCTGCTGCGTCATCTGTCGACCCGCACTGCGGCCGAACAGATGGTGGCCGCCAGCGCCGGCTACGATCTGCCGTCGTTCGAGAAACTCACCGACTTCAAGACCTGGGCCGAGATCGGACCGCCGGTGGGAACGCTCTATCACTATCCAAACCCACATAATCACCAGACGCTGTCGATCGCAGGCGGGCCGGCCCCGCCCAAGATCGCGCATCAGATCTACGTTCAGGGCGTGCAGACCAAGATGGTCGCCCGCATGCTGAACGGAGAGAAGATGGACGGCGTGCTCTCATGGGCCGAGAGCGAAGTCGAAGGCTTCATGCGCACCTGATTTCCGGTGTACGCCGCGCTTCGCAAAATGGAGCGCGGCAAAGCCTGAGTTTCGGACGGCCTGCAGCGGTCAATGACAGCGAGCGGTCCGTCCGACGACGCGATGTTGAATAGCAGCAGACCACGAGGGGACAAGATGGTCGATGCGGTTGTGAAAGGCGGAGATGCGAAGGCTGCGCCGAAGCGCAAGACTTCCAGCTTGCGCCGGACGATGCAGCGCAAATCCACCATCGCGTTCCTGATGGCCTTACCGCTCATTTTGCTGATCGTCATACTGGTCCTCTATCCCGCCGTGTACGCGATGCATCTGGCGACATTGAACAAGTCGATGCAGCGCTTTGTCGGCTTCGACAACTTCCTGTTCCTGTTCAAGCGCGAGACCTTCTGGAAGGTCGTGCAGCAATCCTGCATCTTCGCCATCACCGCGGTGGTGTTCAAAGCCATCATCGGCTTCATCGTCGCGCATTTCGTGCACAACATCCCGGCCCGAGGACAGCGTAAATGGCGCGGCATGCTGCTCGTGCCGTGGGTCATCCCGCCGGCGATGAGCTGTCTCGCGTGGCTGTGGCTCTTCGATCCGTCCTACAGCGCTTTCAACTGGGTGCTCGGCCATTTCGGCATCGGACCAATTCCATGGACCGGCGATGCCTACTGGGCCCGCTTCTCGGTGATCCTGGTCAACATCTGGATCGGCGCGCCGTTTTTCATGATCATGTATCTGGCCGCGCTCAAATCCGTGCCCGATCAGCTTTACGAGGCGGCCGCCATCGACGGCGCCAACTGGTGGCAACGCATCTGGTACGTAACGCTGCCCATGATGCGCAACATCATCGCCATCACTGCCCTGTTCTCGCTGATCGTCACGTTTGCGAACTTCGACATCGTGCAGATCCTGACAGCCGGCGAACCGATCGACATGACGCACGTGTTCGCTACCTGGGCATTCAGGCTCGGTATCCAGGGCAATGACATCCCACTCGGCGCCAGCGTGTCGCTGTTCATGCTGCCGATCCTCGGCGTCGCAGCGATCTTCATCCTGCGCGACATCACTCACAGGGGGAACGAAGCGTAATGGCCACCGCAGACGTTGCCCCAACCGTGAAGACAACATCCAAGCCGCGCTACGGCAGCATGACCCGCGATCGCGTGTGGGCCCTCAGATGGTCCTACGCCTTCCTGGGCCTGTTCGCGATCTTCTTCCTGCTGCCGCCGATCTACATGCTGATCACCTCGCTGAAGACCAGCCAGGAGATTTCGGCAGCCACCAATCCGTGGTGGGTCTACCAGCCGACGCTGGAGAACTATCACCAACTGCTGACCTCGAACGTCTACATCACGTTCTTCCTGAACTCGGCCCTTGTTTCCATGGTCGTGGTGACGATCACGATGCTGATCAGCGTGCCCGCAGCATTCGCGTTGTCGCGCATGAAATTCTGGGGCTCGGCATCGCTGGCGACCGGCGTATTCCTCACTTACCTCGTACCGGACACGCTGCTGTTCCTGCCGCTGTTCAAGATGTTCGCGCAGTTCTCCGATCTGACGGGCATCCAATTGATCAATCGCTGGTGGGTGTTGCTCATCCTCTATCCGACGCTGACCGTGCCGTTCTGCACGTGGATCATGATCGGCTATTTCGCATCGATCCCGAAAGAATTGGATGAAGCGGCGATCATCGACGGCGCAAGCTGGATGCAGACGCTGACGCAGATCTTCATTCCCGTCGCACTGCCCGGCATCATTGCAGCCACCATCTTTGCCTTTACGGTGAGCTGGGCGCAGTTCCTGTATCCGCTGGCGTTCACCACTTCCATCGATCAGCTCGTGCTGCCGGTGGGCATCATCACGACGCTGATCAAGGGCGACGTATTCAACTGGGGCCAGATCATGACCGGAGCGCTGCTCGGCGCACTGCCACCGCTCATCATCTACGCCTTCCTGATGGACTACTACATCGCCGGGCTCACGGCCGGCGCCACCAAGGGCTGAGGGGACGCATGGCGGAAGTCAATCTGCGCAAGATCGTCAAGAAGTACGATGAGGTCCTGGCCGTCCGCGGCATCGACCTCGACATCGCCGACCACGAGTTCGTCGTACTGGTCGGCCCCTCCGGCTGCGGCAAGTCAACAACACTACGCATGATAGCCGGGCTGGAGGATATCTCCGACGGCGACATCCTGATCGACGGCGACGTGGTCAACGACGTCCCGCCGAAGGATCGCGACATCGCGATGGTGTTTCAGAACTACGCGCTCTATCCGCATATGTCAGTGGCGCAGAACATGTCCTTCGGGCTTCGTTTGCGGCGCTATCCGAAAGAGGAAATCAACAAGCGCGTCGCGGAAGCCGCTCGCATTCTCGATATCACCGAGCTGCTGGAACGCAAGCCGAAGCAGCTTTCAGGCGGACAACGCCAGCGCGTCGCGATGGGCCGCGCCATCGTGCGCAATCCGAAGGTGTTTCTGTTCGACGAGCCGCTTTCCAATCTCGATGCCAAATTGCGCGTTCAGATGCGCACCGAGATCAAGAAGGTGCACCAGCAGGTCCGCACCACCACCGTCTACGTCACGCACGACCAGGTCGAGGCGATGACGCTGGCCGACCGCGTCGTCGTCATGAACCACGGCGTGATCGAACAGGTCGGCACGCCGAACGATCTCTATCATTTCCCGAAGACGCGCTTCGTTGCCGGTTTCATCGGTTCGCCTGCGATGAATTTCATTTCGTGCAAACTGGAAGAGAAAGGCGGAGGTGGTCTGGATATCCGTCTCAACGACAGTCTGTCACTCCCCATCCCGGCCGATCGCACACAACGCTACCGACAACACGCGAACAACGGCAGCCTGCTGCTTGGTTTGCGGCCGGAGCATCTGACCGAAGTGACGCCGCACATGGAGGAAGGCAAGGTGCCGTTCGAGGTGAAGCTCGATGTCACCGAACCGATGGGCATGGAGACGCTGGTCTATTTTCCCATGAACGGCACGCAGGTTTGTGGCCGGGTCAATCCCAAGGCCGGTGCCATCGACGGCGGTAACATGCGTCTCGCCGCCGACCTCAACAACATGCACCTCATCGATGAGAAAACCGGTCAGGTGATCTGAAGTTTCTTCAGATCACCTGCATCATCAAGTAGCTCTGAGATGCCCCCCTCGGCTTGCCTCACCTGATCCGTCATTCCCGCGCAGGCGGGAATCCAGGTCCGATAGCAGCGCGGAAAACATCGTCGGGTGTGTAGGCTGGCGGCTGGCCGTAACACGGAGCACACCTCCCGTCGTTCGTCTGTGCCAATGTATCTGGATTCCCGCCTGCGCGGGAATGACGGTGGTGGGACCGCAAATACCGCACAACATGCGGCGGATGCTGGCTGTTACCGGACACGACTTTCACGCAAATACGCAAAATTTCAGGTGCACACCGTGTATTCCGGCGTCAGGCGGCTCAGCACGTCGGCGCCGGTTTCAGTAACCACGATCGTGTGACCCAACGACATGGCAAGGTTCTTCGGTGCGTCGATCAGGATGGCGTGCATAAACAGCACCATGCCCGGAACGGCCAACATCGGATTGCCGGAATAGAGCATCGGCGGAACATCCATCCAGGTCGGACGGTAGGTGGCGCCCAGGGAGTATCCGCACGCCGACATTCTGGCATGCCCATACCCGGCGGCATCGTAGACGCGGCGATGCGCGTCGTCGATTTCGCCGATCGGGCGGCCGGGCTTGGCAGCCTCAGTCATCGCCGCAAGTGCATCGCGCGTGACCTCGAACATACGTCGCTGATCTTCATTGGCTTTGCCGATGGCCAACGTCCGCATCAGACAGGAGCAATAGTGCAGATAGGTTCCTGCATGCTCGATGGTAAGCTGGTCAACCGGATCGAGATTGCGCCAGCCGGTTGAGCTGCGCACAAGCAGCGCCCTGTCACCGGACCCCAGCACAGGCCCCGAAGGTGGCGGATTGCCACCTCCCGCCAGGATCGGCCCGGCACCCGCAGCAGCAATATCCCCTTCATAAGCACCCGGCTTTGAAGCCGCGATCATCGCCTCCAGCGATCGATCGGCCAGCTCAGCTGCGTGCCGGACATACACGATTTCCGCAGGCGATTTCACCACACGGAGTTCACGGACAAGGTTTGAGGCATCAATCAGCTCGCACCAACCTTCGAGCTGACGGCGGACCAGTTCGTACTTGTCAGCTGTCAGGCCGAATGATCTGAGCTCGATACCGACGCGACAACCCTTGAGTTTCTTTTCCTCAAGAATGGCCTTCAGTTCCCGAGAAGGATCGGCCTCCTCAGCGTCGTACCAGAGGCGAATGTCCTCGATCGTCGACGTCCGACGCGCCTGCTCAAGATCAGGACGGCGCGTCAACAACGTGATGGCTTCGTCATTCGCCGTCATCAGGGCGCACTGAAAAAATACGAAGCCGCTCGTGTCGTAGCCTGTCAGATAATAGTGGCTCTCCTGTGAGAAAAGCAGGATGGCATCCAGGCCACTCCGCTGCAATGCAGCACGCGCGGCCGCCTGCCGGGATCGAAATTCCGCTCGGTCGAAATGGAGAGCCATCTGCGTTTTCCCTTCTCACCCTGCTCAGGATTGAAGCATCGTGCCTACAGGTAGGTCGCGTCAACTTCTTGACTCGGCTGTGTCCTTGCGAAAGTCTTAGACAAATACCGAACAAACAAAAGGGAGAGCAGCAGCATGCACCGCACAATATGGAGCGCCGTCGCGCTTCTGGGCACCGGACTTGCCCTGGGCGCGCCTCAGGCCAGCGCACAGCAGTCGATTACCGTATCCTCGTGGGGCGGCGCATTCCAGAAAGCCCAGCGCGAGGCCTGGTTCAATCTGGTCGAGAAAGAGCTCGGCATTACGATCAAGGAGGAAACAACCTCCGGCATTGCCGACGTCCGCGCCCAGGTTGCCTCCGGCCGTCCGACCTGGGATCTCTCCACACAAGGCGCCTACACCTGCGCATTGCTCGAAAAGGAAGGTAAGCTGGAGAAGCTCGATCCGGCTATCGTTGCCGATCCGGGCGTGGCTCCCAACCTGAAATCGGACTACTGGATTTCTCAGATCGTTTATTCCGTTGCGATCGGCTGGCGCAAGAAAGCCTTCGAGAAAGCCCCGACCGGCTGGGCAGCCTTCTGGGATACCAAGACTTTCCCCGGACAGCGCTCGTTGCGACGTCACCCGATCTACAATCTGGAAGCCGCATTGATCGCCGATGGCGTCCCGATGGACAAGCTCTATCCGCTTGATGTTGATCGGGCATTCAAGAAACTCGCCGAAGTAAAGCCGCACGTGCTGGTGTGGTGGGCCTCAGGCGCGCAATCGGCACAGGTTCTGCAGGATGGCGAAGTTGACATGGTCGGCGCCTGGAACGGTCGCATCCAGGCGGCCATGGCCGACAAATCGGCAAAGTCTGGAGAATTGGCAATCACGTTCGACCAGCAAATGCTGGTGTCGGACTGCTGGCTGATCCCCAAGGGTGCGCCGAACAAGGATCTCGCCATGAAGGCCATCGCCATCATGATGCGTCCAGAGGTACAGGCCCGGCTGCCGCAGTACATCAACTACGCACCGTCCAATACGAAAGCCTTCGACACCGGCCTGATCTCTAAGGAAAAAATGGCCGAATTGCCGAATTCTCCCGAAAACATCGGCAAAGGCTTCGTCATGTCGGTCGATTGGTGGGTGCAGAATACCGATGAAATGGTGAAGCGGTTCGACGCTTTCCTGCAGCAGTAATCTCATCGGCAAGACCGGATCGCGCGAAGCCGTCATCGCGCGATCCTTGATGTTTCCATAGCTATCGGGAGGCGCCTATTCTGAGTTCACCGCAGGGGAATGCGGGACAGATCTCGCTGCCTATTACGATCCGAAACGTCACCAAGACGTACGGCCGTTTCACTGCGCTCGATGATGTCAGCCTTGATATCGCCAGCGGAGAATTCATCACGCTGCTGGGTCCCTCCGGCTCCGGGAAGACGACACTGCTGATGGTGCTGGCAGGGTTCATCCGGCCTAATTCCGGAACAGTCACGTTCGGCGATGCCGACGTCTCCCTGGCACCGCCGCATAAGCGCGACCTCGGCATGGTGTTCCAGAACTACGCGCTCTTCCCGCATATGACGGTTGCTGGAAATCTGGCCTACCCGTTGAAACTGAGACGGATCGGCCGCGCCGAAATTGATGAACGGGTCCGCAAAGCCCTCGACACCGTTCAACTTGGTGGACTTGGGGACAGACAGGTTGATCAGCTCTCCGGCGGCCAGCGTCAGCGCGTCGCTTTGGCCCGCGCTATCATCTTCGAGCCCCGCATCCTGCTGATGGATGAGCCGCTCTCTGCGCTCGATAAGAAATTGCGCGAGCAGATGCAGATCGAAGTCCGCCATCTGCATCAGCAGCTCGGTATGACAACCGTGTACGTCACGCACGACCAGCGCGAAGCCCTGACTATGTCGGACAGAATTGCGGTCATCGACAAGGGACGCTTCCGCCAGATCGGCACGCCGAAGGACATCTACGAACGACCGCAAAACCGCTTCATCGCCGAGTTCATCGGAGAATCCAGCTTTCTGCCGGTGACCGTCTCACACGGCAACGCAAGCCTCGGCGGACAGCCGCTGCGCCTTGCCGAACCGTTGCGTGACACCACGCAATCTCAGGTTCTTGTTGTTCGCCCTGAAAAATTGAAACTGCTGTTGTCCGGCGAGACAGCCGACCATCTCAATCTGTTCCAGGGGCATTTGAAGGAGATCGTTTATCAAGGCGAGAGCTCACTGATCTACGTTGCGTTGCCGGATGGATCCGAGATCGCCATTCGTCAGGCAGCCAGCAGCGCCGCGCCTGCACTTCCCGACGTCGGCGCGGAGATCAAGCTTGGCCTCGCGCCCGCTGATACCATCGTCGTGCCGGCGGAGGGCGCGTGATGGCCATCTCGGAAACCGCGCAAGCAAACAACGCGCTCCAGTATCAGATCCAGGAACGCAACGAACATCTCGCACTGGGATCGTTGGTGCTGCCCGGTCTGCTTCTGGTCGGAATTATTGTGGTGCTGCCCATCGCGTGGCTGTTCTGGCTATCCTTTCGCGGTGCTGACGGCTTTACGTTCGCGCACTATTTGAGGCTCCTGCATCCCTCGTTCACGCTAACCCTGCGTACGACGTTCGAGCTGTCGTTTCTCGTGACGTTCGTCTGTGTTCTGCTCGGTTATCCGATGGCCTATCTGATTGCACAGGTGCGCCCTCGCCTCGCGGCATTGCTGCTGCTGTTCGTTCTGTTTCCGCTTTGGACGTCGCTGCTGGTGCGGTGTTACGCGTGGCTTGTGCTGCTGCAGCGTCGGGGGCTTGTGAACTCGTGGCTCACCGATGTCGGCGTCATCGATACCCCGTTGCGGCTGATGCATAATTTTACAGGCACGGCAATCGGCATGGTTCATATCATGCTGCCGTTCATGATCCTGCCGCTCTATGCGTCCATGCGCGCCATCAGTCGCGACTACATGAAGGCTGCCGCAAACCTCGGGGCGACGCCGGTGCAGGCGTTCTGGCAGATTTTTGTGCCGCTCTCGCTGCCGGGTCTTGCAGCCGGTGTGATCATCGTTTTTGTGCTTTGCCTCGGCTTCTACGTAACACCGGCTCTGCTCGGCGGCGGGCGGGTGATGATGTGGTCCATGCAGATCGAGCGCAACGTCGCCTATCACTCGGACTGGGGTGCGGCGAGCGCGCTCGGCGTCGTGCTGCTGGTCATGACACTTGGCATCCTGTGGCTGTTTGGACGCGTCATCGGGTTCGACCGCATCACGGGGGCGAAGTAGATGCTGAACTCGCCCGCAACCGAGACGCAGATCACGCATCGCAACCGGCTGTGGCTTTATGTGCTCGTCGCGCTGATCGTGGTGTTTCTGGTCGCTCCGAGCCTGCTGATCATTCCTCTCAGCTTCTCGGATTCGCGTCTGCTGACGTTCCCGCCACCCGGTTGGTCGGTCCGCTGGTACGATGCCTACTTCGGATCCATCGAATGGCGGCAGGCGACATACGTGTCATTTCTCGCCGCTACGCTCACGATGATTGTTGCAACGGTGATCGGCACGTTGGCCGCCTATAGCCTGCGCAATGTCACCACGCGGCTGTTCCAGCTCGCGTTCGTCATATTCATGCTACCGATGCTGATACCGGCAATCCTGATCGCCATCGGCGTGTTTCTGTTTTACGCGCAGATCGGTTTCAACAACACGCTCATTGGGCTCGTGCTGGCGCATTCCGTAATGGCCATTCCGCTAGTTGTCATCACAGTCGCCGCCGGTCTGCGCAGCTACGATATGAACCAGGAAATGGTCGCACGCAGCCTCGGCGCAAGCAGGCCATGGGCCTTTCTCACCGTGACGCTGCCGCAGATCAAAATCTCGGTCATATCGGGTGCGCTTCTGGCCTTCATCACCTCGCTCGATGAGGTCGTCATTGCCCTGTTCATCGCCGGCGGTGACTACGCGACGCTGACTAAGCGCATGTTCAACGCGTTGCGCGATGAGATCGATCCGACGATTGCCGCCATCTCGACGCTCTTGTTGCTGATTTCCTCACTCCTGCTGGCAATCTCGCAATTTGCGCAGCGCAGCAAAGATCAATCGACCTAATCACAACAAACCTGGGAGACAGCCCTTGAGCGCGCAACGTCAGGAGTTACTTGATTGGGTCGACCGCGATCGCGAACTGCTCATTGCGTTCCTGCGGGACTTCGTGCGTTGTAAAGGCCCCAATCCGCCTGGAGATACGCGCAGCACTGCCGAGTTCTTGACGGGTCATCTTAAAGCCCAGGGCCTCGATTACCGCATCATCGATCCGCATCCGGAAATGCCGAACATCGTCGCAACATTTGAAGGCGGCGCGCCGGGAAAACACCTCGTTCTCAACGGTCATATCGATGTGTTTCCGGTTGCCGATGATGGGCTCGGCTGGACGCGCGATCCGTGGGGTGGCGAACTGATCGACGGCAAAATTTACGGCCGCGGCGTCGCCGACATGAAATGCGGCACGACAGCCTCGATCTTCACGTACATTTATCTGAGCCGCATCAAAGACAAACTGAAGGGTCGGTTGACGCTGACTGCCGTTTCCGATGAGGAGACGTTCGGTCCCTATGGCGCGCGCTATCTGATGGAGCATCATCCCGAAGTTCACGGTGATGCGCTGTTGAACGGCGAGCCATCGAGCCCGTTCAGCGTTCGGTTCGGCGAGAAAGGTCCACTATGGATCGAATTCACCGCGCTGACCGCCGGCGCGCATGGCGCTTATACGCACGCCACCAAAAGCGCGACCAAGATCGCCATGGCGCTCGCCGCCGATCTGGAAAAGCTCTCGGACATCAAACCGGAGCTGACTGACAACGTCAGACGCGCGATCGAGGCTGGCCGCGCTACCATGGACAAGGCCATGGGTGCCGGGGCCGGTGAGATCGTCGACAAGGTGACGCTGAACATCGGCACGATGAAGGGTGGCGTAAAGGTCAACATGGTGCCGTCGAGCGCCACCTTCGAGGCCGATATCCGGCTACCCGTTGGCGTTACGCGCGAGCGTGTCATCGCCGAGATCGATAAGATCCTCGCGGATTATCCCGACGTCACCATGAAGGAGGTCAATTGCAATCTCCCCTCTTGGGTGGACCCGGATTGCGACATCATCCAAATCGTGCAGAACACCGTGGAGCAGCTTCGCGGTTTCCGCCCTCAACCGATCGTCAGTCTCGGTGGCACGGATGCGCGGCTCTGGCGCTATCGCAACATCCCGAGTTGTGTCTACGGCCCGTTCCCGCACGGCATGGGCTCGTTCGATGAACACGTCGACATCGAGGACTATCTGCACATCGTCCGCACACATCTTCTGTCGGCGTACGATTATCTCACACGCGGCTGAGCCCGCCACTCCCGTCATTCCCGCGCAGGCGGGAATCCACATCACGTTACCAACGAGGTGTCGTTAGAGCGGATTTGTGGATCGGCCGGGTAGGCGTTTCACCGTCGCTCCCTTACGGAAGCGCATCTGGATTCCCGCCTGCGCGGGAATGACGGCGGTGGTGTCGCGAACAACTCTACACCGCACGTCCCGCCAACAGCCCCTCGTACACAGCCTCCTCGGCGGAGCGCGGTGACAGGCAGTCCCCGGCCAGATAAATGGGCAGGTTCAATCCGGCGAGTTCCTGCTCCAGTGTCGTCACCGGCGCTTGGCCCGCCGCCATCACGACCGTATCGACGTCTTCACAAATGATGGGTTTTCCTGAGGAAATATGCGTCAGGTAGGCAGTCTCGCCATCGACGCCAAACAGACGTGCATAGGGGATGACCTCGACTCCCAAATCGTGCAGCCGCGCCACCCAACTATCGCGCATGTAAATCTGCAAATGCTGTCCCGCATTCGTCCCGTTGATCGCCAGTCGGACATGCCGGCCATCACGCGCCAGCTTTTCGGCCAGCCCCATCCCAACCCAGTCGCACCGCCAGTCCGCGACAAGCACGCGCGAACCCGGATTTGCGCGTGCGGTCAGCACATCCCACGCTTCCACGACATGCCCGCTCTCGCGTCCTTCGACAGCGGCCGGATATGGCGTAGCGCCGGTAGCCACGATCACCGCATCGGCTCCCAGCTTTGAAATCAAATCCGCACTGACTGTCGTGTTCAGCCGGACATCGACGCCCACTTTTTTGATTTCGTGTTCGAGATTTGTAACGAGGCCGCCGAACTCAGCACGTTGCGGAAGAAGCTGCGCCAGCAGCACCTGCCCGCCGAGCTGCCGCCCTGCCTCGCACAGAATGACCTCGTGTCCGCGCTCGGCAGCGGCTACGGCAGCTTTCATCCCGGCGGGTCCGCCGCCGGCGATTACGACACGCTTGCGCTGTTTGGCATGCGGCAGCGGCGTCAATTTGATCTCGCGCCCACTCACCGGGTTTTGGATGCACGATAGCGGATAGCCTTGATGATAGTGGCCAATACAGGCCTGATTGCAGGCGATACAGGCGCGAATATCGTCGAGGCGGCCTTCGCGCGCCTTATTCGGCATGTCAGGATCGGAAATCATCGCGCGCGTCATACCGCACATATCGGCAAGACCGTCAGCGAGCACCTGTTCCGCGATCTGCGGCTGGTTGATGCGACCAGCGACGAACACCGGCAGCCCGACGGCGGCGCGCAGCGTGCCCGCTTTCGGCGCGACGTATCCGGGTTGAACTTCCATCGGCGGCACCACGTGGACGGAACCACCGAGACCGGCCATCGACCCGGTGGTGATGTTCACGTAATCCAGCGTCTTCATCCGCGCGAGATCCTGGCAAATGGCAATCACCTCGTCGGCTTCCAGCCCGCCTTCCTCGATCTCTTCCGCGGACGTACGCATGCCAACGATCAGTTCATCGCCTACGGCCTTTCGCACCGCAGCCAGGGATTCGACGAGAAACCGCATTCTGTTTTCGCGGTTGCCGCCATAACGGTCAGTGCGTCGGTTCGTGGTGGGATTCAGAAACTGCGCGAACAGGAGCGCGTGGCTGGCGACCAATTCGATGCCGTCTAGGCCAGCTTCCGCTAGCCGCCCAGCCGCCGTGCCGCAGGCTTCCACCAATTCCTCGACCATTTCGATCGGCATTTCGCGCGGCATCGAGTGAAACCGATTATCCGGTACCGATGACGGCGCGTAGGCGACGTCGCGCAGACCGCCGCGAACGCGTCGAGACAGACGCCCCGAATGCGAAAGCTGGCCGAAAATCTTCGCACCATGGCGATGGACGGCGTCGGCGATCTTGCGATAGCCGGAAATGCAGGTGTCGGAGGTGAGGCGGATCTCAGGTGAATCCGAGAATGAACTTTCGTGAAAACGCGCGGATTCCGTAATGATCAGACCGGCTCCGCCACGCGCGCGCGCCTCGTGATAGGCGACCAGGTCGTCGCTCGGCAGGCTGTCCTTTGCCAGATATGTCTGATGCCCGGTCGACAGGATCCGGTTGCGGATCTCAAGCTGCCGCAAACGAAGCGGAGAGAAGAGGATCTTGAACGGCGCCATCGCGTATATCCGGCTGAGGACAACGCCTCAGCCTAGCACGGCAATCGAGCTCGCCGAAACTGCGCTGCCTGGCGCTGCCCCTCTGTCAGCGCTGGTAGACCACGTCGCGCAACCACAGCGAAAGCTCCGGTACATACGTGATGACCATGAGACAGCTCAGCACGACGATAATGAACGGGATCAGCCGCGGAATGATGTCGTCAACCGAGAGATTGGCCACGGTACACGCGGCGAACAGGTTCACACCGAACGGCGGGGTGATCATGCCCAGCGCTAGGTTCACGACCATGATCAGCCCGAAGTGCACCGGATCAATCCCGAAGCCTGCCGCAACTGGCGCCAGGATCGGAGCAAGAACGATAATGGCCGCCGACGTCTCGATGAACATCCCGATTACAAACAGCGCCGCATTCACGCCAAGCAGGAAGATGATCGATGAGTCCAGCGTCACGCGCAAGAACTCACCAATCTGATCCGGGACACCGGCGCGAGTGATCAGATAGCTGAACAGCCCCGCATTGGCGATGATGAACAGGATCACCGTCGATGAGATGACCGACTTCTTGATGATCCGTTCGAGGTCCGAGAAACTAAGTTCGCGGTGAATGAACAGCCCGACCACCAGCGCGTAGACCACGGCCACGACCGAAGCCTCTGTCGGTGTGAAGATGCCGCCATAGATGCCACCCAGGATGATCACCGGCATGAACAACGCAAAGCCGGCTTGCCGCGTGGCAGCTAGCACGCCCAGGCGCCCTTCATGGTCCTGTTTGCCGTACCCCTTGATCCGCGCATAGATGAGCACGAATGCCATGAGCGCAAGGCTGATGAAAATTCCCGGACCGACGCCGGCAATGAACAGCTCACCGATCGAAACTTCGGCAGACACCCCGTAGATGATCATCGGGATCGACGGCGGAATGATCACGCCGAGTTCGGCAGAAGTCGCCTGCAAGGCGGCCGCGTAATTCTTGGGATAACCGTGACGCATCAGCGCGGGGATCAGGATGGCACCAATCGCGAACGTCGTGGCGACACTCGATCCCGACACCGCCGCGAATATCATGCATGTGAAAACGCACGTCGCGGATAGCCCACCCTGCACGCCGCCGACGATCGATTTGGCGAACTCCACAAGCCGCTTCGATATTCCGCCGGTTTCCATGAGATTGCCGGCCAGGATGAAGAAAGGGATAGCGGCCAGCGGGAACTTATTGATCGACGTATAGATCTCCTTCACCGCCAACAGCAGGCTCGCGTTCGACCACCACGTCCCGAGCAGCGCCGCAAGGCCTATCGACACCGCCACCGAGATGGACAGCGCGAAGCCGAGACACATCGTAATCAGCATCACAATGGTCATGGCTACGCCTCGGCAAGCAGATTGGCAAAGGAGGAAAAGCTATTGAGCAGTGTCGAGTTCATAGTGGCGAGGGTCGAACCATTGACCGAAGATCGCCAAGAGCGAAAAAGCAGCTCCGACAGGCATCGCGGCATAGGCCCAGATCATGGTGAGCGACTCGATGCCTGGGATCGTCTGCATCCGCGTCCGCCAAGCATAGTCCCATCCCCACCACAGGATGACAGCCATGAGAGCAACACTACAGACCAAGGTCAGACCATCAAGAAATCGACGGAGTCCGGGGCCGGACTTGCGATACATCAGATCAACCGAAATCATCGCACCCTGACGGAAGGCCGTCGGAGCGCCGAGGAACACCATCCAGATCAGAGCGAACCGGACGACGACCTCGGACCATTCCGCAGGCTGCTCGATGACGAAACGGGAAATGATCTGGTAGAAGCCTGAAACGGCGGCGATCACCAGCATCAATCCAGCGCACCACAGCGCGAACGCCGTGGTACGCCGCTCAAGAGCGAGAAATGCGCTTCTGAATGCCACCGCAGCCGGCTCCGGTTATTTCGCGTCCCGGATGCGGGCGATGTTCGCTTCGCCGAACTTTTTGCTGAGGTCGGCAAACACCGGCTTGAGTGCGTCCTGGAACTTGGACTTGTCCAGATCGGTCACGACTTCCATGCCTTTGGAGCGCAGATCAGCAACACCGTTCTTTTCATCTGAATCGATGCGATCGCGGTTCGCCTTCACCGCTTCCTTCGAGGCTTCGAGGAAATGGTTTTTGTCCTCATCGGACAGCTTGTCCCACAAAGGCTTCCCAATCAGGATAACAGCCGGCGAATAGACGTGACCGGTGAGCGAGAGGTGCTTCTGAACTTGATCGAACTTCCAGGACTGGATGACGGAGATCGGGTTCTCCTGACCGTCGACCGTACCCTGCTGAAGTGCGGTGAACACCTCGCTGATCGCCATTGGGGTCGGGATGATGCCAAACCCTTTGTAGGCCTGCATATGGATCGGATTCTCCATCGTGCGGACCTTAAGACCCTTAAGGTCGCTCGGAGCCTTCACCGAAACCTTGCTGTTCGTCATATGCCGGAAGCCATTCTCGCCCCAAGCCAGCGCCTTGATGCCGATCGGGTCGAATTTCGTCAGCATGTCCTGGCCGATCGGCCCATCCAGCACGGAGCGTGCATGGGCATAGTCGCGAAACAGGAAGGGAATATCGAGGATCGCCAGTTCCGGCACGAAATTCGGGATCGGTCCCGTCGACGTCATGCACATGTCGAGCGTGCCGAGCTGTACGGCTTCCGTCGCCTCGCGCTCGTTGCCAAGGGCGCTGGCATAGAAATTCTGGATCTTGTAACGCCCGTTGGTGCGTTTCTCGATTTCTGTCGCGAACTTATCGACCGCCGCACCGTAGTGCGAGTTCTGCGGCACCGAGATGTTCATTTTAAACGTCGTCTGCGCCGCCGCACCGCCAGCCACGACAAGGCTCATTGAAGCAAGGGCAAGGGAAGACAAGGCAAAGCGTTTCATCGTTCCTCCGGAAGCTAGCTTTGTCAGGGAGCCGGTGATTGCCGGTTCCGCATTTTTTGGGGCATGACCACGCTTTACGATATGTCGCTATCGCGCAGCCCCCCGAGTTAGGTGTTATGTATACGTCGTGAGATTTGCAAAAAGCAACCATCTGTATTGGGAAGTGCAGCATAAGATGCCGCGCGGCCTCCAAGCCGCCCGACATCGGGGAGGAATTAATCATGTCAACCATGGCGATCACTGCCGTGCGTACCACCCTGGTTCGCATTCCCTGGCTCGGCGCGCCGCCAGCAGCGGGTATCGTTACGCCGGGTCCGCGAGAGCTTCTGTTTCTGGAAATTGAGACAAGGGGCGGCCTGACAGGTTTCGCCTATCTGCACACGCTCTGCGGCGGCCTCGAAACACTCGACACCTGCATGCACGAGATGATCGCACCGAAGATCGTCGGCCGCGACGCGACCGAGGTCGAGGGCATCTGGCAGACGCTCTGGAAAAGCACGTACTGGATGGGCCGCGCCGGCGTCACGACGTTCTGCCAGTCCGCCGTCGACATCGCGCTATGGGACATCATCGGAAAGCGCGCCGGGCTCCCGCTCTTCCGCCTTTGGGGCAAATGTCATGACGAGATCCCCACCTATGGCTCCGGCTGCTGGCGCGGTCTCGGCCGCGACGGCATGATCGAAAAAGCCCAGCGCTTCAACGGCATGGGCATGAGCGCGATCAAGATGCAGGTCGCCCACATCCGGCCCTGGCGTGAGGACGTCGCCAACGTCCGCGCCATGCGCGATGCCGTCGGCTCCGACATTGAAATCATGATCGACGTCAACATGGGCTGGACGGCCGATACCGCTATCCAGGCCGGGCGCTATTTCGACGATCTCGACGTGTACTGGCTGGAGGAGCCCGTCGTCTGCGAGGACTTCGCTGGCTATCAGCGCATCGCCGCCGCACTGAAAACGCGCATCGTCGGCGGCGAGAGCCACTTCACCCGCTATGATCTGCGCCCGTTCTTCAGCACGCCCAGTTCGCCGATCCTGCAGCCCGATCCCATGCGCGGCGGCCTCACGGAACTGCGCAAGATCGCTGCCGTCGCCGACACCTGGGGCATCGGCATGGCCCCGCATCTGTTCCACGAACTGCTCGTTCACCTGATGGCCTCCATCCCCAACGCGAACTGGTTGGAATATATGGACTGGAACGACGACCTCTGGGTCACGCCGATGATCCCGGTCAACGGCAAGCTGCGCCCGCCCGAAACACCCGGCCACGGGCTTGCGGTGAAGCCCGAAGTACTGAAGGATTACCGCGTCGGTGGTAGAGAGACCGGTCTCCGCCGCGCCGACTGAGCCAGGAGATACCGCGCGCCGATGTTCGCCACCTTCTTCCACGAGCTACGCACTGCGCGCGTGCCGGTCTCCCTCAAGGAGTACCTGACGCTGATGGAGGCGCTGCAGGCCGACCTTGCCGGCCGCCGCGTGCAGGATTTCTATTACCTGTCCCGCGCCACGCTGGTGAAGGACGAGCGCCATCTCGACCGTTTCGACCAAGTGTTCGGCCATGTCTTCAAGGGCCTCGACCTGATGAGCGAGGCCGCCGAAGCGCAGATCCCCGAGGAGTGGCTGCGCGCTGTCAGCCAGCTCTACCTATCCGACGAGGAGAAGAAGAAGATCGAGGAACTGGGCGGCTGGGAAAAGATCATGGAGGAGCTACAAAAGCGTCTCGCCGAGCAGAAAGGCCGTCATCAAGGCGGCTCGAAATGGATCGGCACCGGCGGCACCTCTCCCTACGGCGCCTACGGCTACAACCCCGCCGGAATTCGCATCGGCCAGAAGGAAAACCGCAACTTCCGCGCCATCAAGGTGTGGGACAAGCGCGAGTTCCGCGACCTCGACGACACCGTCGAACTCGGCACCCGCAACATCAAGGTCGCGCTGCGCCGCCTGCGCCGGTTCGCCCGAGAGGGTGCTGCTGAGGAACTCGACCTCGATGGCACCATCAAGGGCACTGCCCACAAAGGTTACCTCGACATCCACATGCGGCCCGAGCGGCGCAACACGGTTAAGGTGCTGATGTTCTTCGACGTCGGCGGCTCGATGGACTGGCACATCAAGGGCGCGGAGGAACTGTTCTCAGCCGCCCGCACCGAATTCAAACACCTCGAATATTTCTACTTTCACAACTGCCTTTACGAAGGTGTGTGGAAGGACAACGCGCGCCGCCATTCCGACCGCACGCCAACCTGGGACGTGTTGCACACCTACCCGTCCGACTACAAAGTGATCTTCGTCGGCGACGCGTCGATGAGCCCCTATGAAATCACCATCCCGGGCGGCTCCGTGGAGCACATGAACGAGGAACCCGGAACCCAGTGGCTACGCCGCGTCACGGACGTCTATTCCCATGCCGTCTGGCTCAATCCGATCCCCGAACAGAACTGGAGCTGGACGCCCTCGATCAAGCTGGTCCGCGATCTTTTCGAAGGACGCATGTACCCGCTGACACTCGAGGGACTGGATGAGGCGATGCGCGAGCTGATGCGATAGAGGCCTGCTCCATCGTCCTTCCGCCCTGCAGCGCGAAGGGCTGATGATGCAGTGCGAGATGCATGACGCGCATCATTATTCATTTTCGCGAATTACACCAAAATTCATCGTGTCCTGCGCATCACAGAACTTTCGTTGCAACTGGGCTCTTGCAGCAACACTCATTTCAAACAATGATAGAAGTTCAAAACATCAAAATGTTCGAATAATTGGGAGGGAGAATGCAGGGGGTTCCTGGGCGGCTGTTGTTTGGCCTAGTGCTGACCCTGCTGACAATCATTCCTTCCTCAGTCCACGCAGCTGAAGTCGCCAATCGGATTGATCTGACGCGGCATGCGGCCGGATATCTGCTGCTGATAATCTTCTTCGCCTCCTACGCCTTTGTGGCGGTCGAAGAAATAATTCACATGCGCAAGTCCAAACCGGTGATGCTCGCTGCCGGTCTCATCTGGGCCATACTCGGCTTCGTTTATGCTGCGAACGGCCGCCCCGAGACACTCGAAGCCGCGGCCAAGCATGTCATCCTCGACTACGGCGAGCTGATGCTGTTCATCGTGGTCGCGGTCACCTACGTGAACGCGATGGAGGAACGCCGCCTGTTCGACGTCCTCCGGATCCAGGTGATCAGCAAGGGGCTGTCCTATCGGCAGCTCTACTGGCTGGTCGGCGGGCTTGCGTTCGTCCTGGGTCCGATTATCGACAACCTGACTACGGCCTTGGTCATGGGCGCGGTCATCATGGCCGTTGGCGGCAACAAGCGACAGTTCATCGTACCGTCTTGCATCGCCGTAGTCGTCGCTGCCAACGCGGGAGGCGTGTTCTCGCCCTTTGGCGATATCACCTCGCTGATGGTCTGGCAGAAAGGCAAGCTGGAATTCCTTGAGTTCTTCCACTTGTTCCTCCCAGCGCTGGTGAGCTTCATCATTCCGGCGTTCTTCATGCAATTCAGTATCCCGCAGGGTGCACCTGCGCCGACCGACGAGGTACAGCGCCTCAAGCCCGGTGCGGCCGGCGTGATCTGGCTGTTCGCCGCCACCGTCGCCACTGCAGTTCTGTTCAAGAGCTATTTCCACCTTCCGCCCGCGCTCGGCATGATGTTGGGGCTCGGCTATCTGCAGATGTACAGCTACGCGCTCCAGCTCAGGGCGCACCGTCACAGCGACGCCGACATGCTGCTGGATTCTTTCAAAGAGATCGGCCGCATCGAGTGGGACACACTGCTATTCTTCTTCGGCATCATCTTTGCCGTCGGCGGGCTTGGCGTCGCGGGTTACCTCGCGCTCGTATCGGACTATTTCTACATCGGCATGGGACCGACCATGGCGAACATCGCCATCGGCATCCTCGGGGCGGCGTTCGACAACATCCCGCTGATGTTCGCGGTGCTCACCATGGATCCCGTGATGTCGAACGGCCAATGGATGTTGATTACGCTCAGCACCGGCATCGGGGGAAGCCTGGTGTCCATCGGCACCGCCGCCGGCGTGGCGCTCATGGGCATCGCGCGCGGCTACTATACGTTTCTCGGCCATTTGCGATGGGCGTGGGCGATCGCACTCGGCTATGCGGCAAGCATCATGACGCATCTCTGGGTCAACGCCGCGTTCATGTAGGTGCGCAGGCGGCATACGCTGCCCGCCCGCCATAGTGTCGAGCGCTTCTTCTGTCCTTGATGAGGTAGGTCCGACGATCAGGGAAGCGAACGCATGACCACCAAACCGCGCCGCACCGCGACGATGGCCGCCATCGGGGCCGGCAACAGCCCGCTACGCACCAAGGATGAGGTCTCCGGCTCCGCCCTGATCGACGAGAAAATCGCAAGCCTTGGCGACTGGCGCGGCGACGTGCTCGCGCGCGTCCGCAAACTCATCCGCGACGCCGACCCCGATGTGGTCGAGGCGGTGAAGTGGAAGAAGCCGACGAACCCGATGGGCGTGCCGGTGTGGGAACACGACGGCATCATCTGCACCGGCGAGACCTACAAGAGCACCGTGAAGCTGACCTTCGCCAAGGGCGCTGCGCTGGACGATCCGTCCGGCCTGTTCAATTCAAGCCTTGAGGGAAATGTCCGCCGCGCCATCGACATTGGCCAGGGGGAGAAGATCAACGAAGCGGCGCTCAAGAAGCTCATCCGCGCCGCGATCGCGCTCAACCTCAAAGGCAAAGCGCCAGCAACGTCGAAAGAGCCGAAGCTGCTCTCAGGCGGCAATCCGCAGATCGCGAAGGGTCATGGCGAGGCGCCGGTGCAGGCCTACATCGACGCCATGCCAGGATGGAAGCGCGACCTCGGCCGCCGCCTCGACACCCTCATCACGAGCGCCGTGCCCGGCGTGCGCAAGGCCGTCAAATGGAACTCACCCTTCTACGGCGTCGAGGAGAAGACGTGGTTCATGAGTTACCATTGCTTCGCGAAATACGTGAAAGTCGCCTTCTTCCGCGGCTCCTCGCTCAAACCCGTGCCGAAGGGCACGTCAAAACAGAAGGAGGTGCGCTATCTGGATATCTACGAGACCGACGACCTGGACGACACTCAGTTCACGGACTGGGTGAAGCAGGCGAGCAAGTTGCCGGGCGAGAGGATGTAACCGACGGACGCGAGTTTGCACTACATAAACAGTTCCACGGCTTCTTCCGCCACTTCGATCCCTAACCGCCCAAATGTCGCGCCACGGCAATCCAAGCAGGTGCTGCAATCGCAAACAGAAATACACATACGATGAGTGTCGAGGACGCCATAGTTATGTATGTTTGATAGCGGCCGGCAAGAACGACACCGGTAAACGCGGGTGGTAGCGCCGCCAGCAACACAAGCTCTTCAAGTTTATGCCCACCAATCCCGAAATAGAGCGCGGCACCCAACATGCTGGCCGGCATCAATACGAGCTTGACGATCGTATTCCATGCCACTTCGAAATCGATTTTGAATTTGTGGGCCGACAGCACAAGGCCGGCAGCAAACACCGCGACACCGGATGTGGCATGGCCGATCAATTCGAAAGCGGGTAAAATAATCGACGGTACGCGAATGCCCAGTGCCACGAGAACGACTGCAATGAGTGGCGCAAGAACAACTGGTTGTTTAATCGCGTGTTCCAGGGCTGCAGTTGGCTTCGTTCCGGCGGGCGCCACAAAAAACACTCCGAGCGGCACCTGAAGTACATTGACCACTAATGCCACGACCGCAACGCTCAACGCGGCGGAACCACCGAACAGCGGTGAGAGAACGGCAATACCCAGAAAGCCAACGGTCGGAGCACCAGCGCTCAATCCTGCGATACCTGCTTCGCGGCGATCGTGCCGGAAAACAAACATCGCCACAAGAAACGCAATAAAGTACCAGCCAAGTAAAACACCGATTGATACGAGCAGCATCGTGATGTCGGAGAACAACTCCTTCCTGGTCGAATTTACGATCGACACAAAGAGAGTCGCCGGCAATGCGTAATTCAACACGAGGTGATTGAAACCAGCCGCCTGGTCCTGATCAAAGAGTGCCTGCCGGCCGCCTGCATAACCTAGGGCAAGGACAAAAAATATAGAGATCACATCTTGAATGATTGCAGTCATATCCTCGCCTCCGCTCAATACGGCAGCACATCCCCGATCAGCGATCACGACGGCTGGTCGGTATTTCCTAGGACGCGGTCGAGCCAACCACTGGGCAATATTCACGCCGAAGGGCTCTGATGACGCCATCATCGACGTTGAGATGGCTGCGAATAAGCTCGGGCGGGGTGAGCGCCATCCATTGGTTCACGGATATGTCTGAGTAATGCCTATTATTAAATACGTTGATCACGTGAACCGGCTCTGATCCCGTGTTCTCGATGAAATGGGCCAGTGTTCGTGGCACATAACCAACGTCACCGGCTCGGTAATTGAAGCTCCGCGCATTGGCGGTCGCATCGAAAACCGTCATGCGGGCCTCGCCTGCGAGATAATATTGCAGCTCATCCGCATCCGGGTGCCAATGCATTTCGCGCATGGCGCCGGGCTCCAGCTCGATGATCAAAGCCGAGATATTCGTTAGCGGAAATGACTTCGCATCAATAACCTTTGTACTGCCGCCTTGAAATTTTCTCGCAGAAATCTCCGATGCATGCAGCACATAAGGGGTCGGCGGCAAGTCATCGGGAAGCTCCTTGCGGACGCGTTCGAGGCTTTCCGGGACCGGCATCCTGAAAATGTACTTCTCGGATTTCGGGATATTCTGGAAGCT
>JAEYYQ010000428.1 GCA_023428365.1 Pseudomonadota bacterium
GGTGCGGACGTGCCTTTCGCCGCTTACGCTCCGCCGCGGACCTTCGGCGCGACGTTGGGCTTCAACTTTTGATCGGCCAAGGCTCGCGGGGGGGGGCTCGCTCTCTCGCGAGCCGCTCGGCTCGGAATATCGAGAGATTTTTCGGAGGATTAAATGGCGGCAATTTCCAACCTTGGCTATGTCGGTTTCGGCGTAAGCGATCTTGATCGCTGGGAGGAACTGGCTGTCGAAATACTCGGGCTCAGTCCGGGGCGCCGCGATCCGGGGCGCTCGCTCGGCTTGCGAATGGATAAGTTCGAACAGCGCATCAAGCTCACCCGGGACGATAGCGATGACCTCCAGCATGTCGGCTGGCTGTTCGACACGGATGAAGAGCTTGATGAATACGTCCACGATCTGCGTCAGGCCGGCGTGAACATCCGTGCCGAACATGATGAGGTTGCCGAACAGCGCTGCGTGGAGCGAGTCTATGCCTGCACCGATCCCAATGGTGTGAAGCATGAATTCGCCTTCGGCCCCAAGTTCAAATCCAGCCTGGATCCACTTCACTCGACTGTTTTGCGCGGTGGTTTCGTAGCGGATCGTTTGGGCGTCGGGCATGTTCTCGTGGTCGCCCGCAACTACGCGGAAACGGTTCAATTCGCGCGCCGCGTTCTGGGCCTCAAGGTCAGTGACTATATCCGGGGACCTCTGGAGACGCCCAACGGCATCATCGACGTTGATGCCACCTTCTTCCGCGCGCGCACCGGGCGACATCATAGCTTCGCCACCGCACAAATTCCTATACCCTCGCGCATCCATCACCTGATGATCGAGGTCGATGTGATGGATGACGTTGGCTTCGCATATGATCGCTGCAAGGCAGCCGGCTTCCCCATCGCGATGGAACTTGGACATCATCCGAATGACGAGATGTTTTCTTTCTACGTGCGGACGCCGTCTGGCTTTCTTATCGAATACGGATGGGGCGGCGTCGTCGTTGACGAGAACCTGTGGGAGGTGAAGACCTATGCTCAGCTCAGCGATTGGGGCCATGCTCACGGCTGAATGAAGGCATCATCCGCTGCTCCGGCAAGCGGCCGCAGCCCAAACAAGTTTCGGAATGAAGCCGAGGGTGGATCGCCCCGATCTTGAACTTATGGAGTGTATAGGAAGCATGGCAAAGATCGTGGAAACCGATGTTCTTGTCGTCGGTGCTGGGCCGTCGGGGGCAATCACTTCCCTGCTGCTGTCCCGGCTCGGTGTTCGCAACATTATGATCAACAAATATGGCGCCACCTCCCCCGGTCCCCGATCGCACATCACCAACCAGCGCACGATGGAAATCCTGCGCGATGTTGGGCTGGAGGATGCGGCAAAGGCGCTCGCTACCCCGCAAAACCAGATGGGCCATGTGTTTGCGACAAGCTTGGCGGGCGAGGAGTTCGGACGGATCTATTCCTGGTCGACTCACCCTGCTTCCAAGGCTGCCCATGACCTGGCGAGCCCATGCGCGGTCTGCGACCTGCCGCAGCTCTACTTCGAGCCGCTCGTCGTCTCGGAATGCGCCCTGCGCGGGGGTGATGTGCGGTTTCACACAGAATATATTTCCCATACGCAGGATGATGATGGCGTAACCGTCACTTTGCGTGATCTGCTGACAGGCTCTGAATATCAGGTCGCTGCAAAATATCTGATCGGCGCAGACGGCGCGCGTTCAAAGGTGGCGCAGGACATCGCCCTACCATTCGAGGGTCAGATGGCGCTCGGCAATTCGGGATCTTTGAACATCGAATTTACTGCTGACCTCTCAGGGCTGGTTGGGCACCGGCCCAGCGATATGTTCTGGCTGCTTCAGTCAGGAAGCGGTTTCAACGGCACGGGCGTAGGCGTCCTGCGCATGGTGCGTCCCTGGCATAAATGGGTTTGCGTCTGGGGCTACGAGCTTGCCGAGGGGGCGCCGAACTTGTCGACCCAGGAGGCCGAAGCGGTTGTCCAGAGACTCATCGGGACAGACACGATCCCAGTGACGATCGACGCCATGTCGACATGGACGATCAATCAGCAATATGCGGTTCGCAACAGCAAAGGCAGAGTATTCTGCATGGGCGATGCCGTGCATCGTCATACCCCGGCGGGTGGGCTGGGCCTCAACACATCGGTGCAGGATGCGTACAATCTCGCCTGGAAACTGGCGTATGTGGTCAAGGGTAGTGCCGGTCCCGCGCTGCTGGATAGCTACGATGCCGAACGTTCGCCCGTCGCGCGACAGATCGTGAAGCAAGCCTTTTCCAACCTCGACAAGCTTCCTCCCATGTTCGCGGCACTTGGACTGCCTCCTGCGCCAAGTGAAGCGGATATGGAGGCGGCCGTGGCAAGCCTGCAGGAGCCGACCGAAGCGGCCGCAATCCGCCGCAAACAGTTCCGTAAGGCGATTGATGAGACGATCGTAATCTTTGGCGGCGGTCACGGTGTCGAGATGAACCAACGCTATGAGTCCGCGGCCATCTTCCCGGATGGCACGCCCGATGCCGGTTTCCAGAAGGATCCGGTTTTCTATTACGAGACAAGCACCCGCCCCGGCGCTCATCTGCCCCATGCTTGGCTCACGTCGGGAACGCAGCGCGTGTCTTCACTTGATCTCTGCGGAAAAGGACGATTCACTGTGCTTACCGGCCTGGCAGGAAGCGCGTGGCGTGATGATGCCGAGAACGTGTCCCGAGAACTTGGCATCGATATTAGTGTGCACGTCATCGGACCTGGTCAGCCCTACGTCGATTCCTGGGGAGACTTCCAAAGCATCTCGGGGATTGAGCAGAGCGGTGCACTTCTGGTGCGACCTGATATGTTTGTTGCATGGCGCGCACTGGAGGCATCGCAGGCCGGTTCAGGCAAACTGGCGGAAGTTCTCCGTTCAATTCTCGCGCGGCAATGTCAGCATGCGGACGGATGACGTCCTGGAAAACGATCGTTGGGGTAACGGCTGCGCCGTGTTCTGCCGCGAACTCGCTGACCGCGATCCGCGAGCCAGCGCCAAACACGATCACGTCGGCATCGAGGACAAGGCTCGCCGCAAGCTTGTTCCCATAACCACGATAGCTGACGGCGGGCTTGGAGAAGAAGGGGTAGGGCGCTTCGTCCCGCAGCCACGAGGCCAACGCCACAGGTGATCGCAGCGCCTTCACGCCCGGCACCTTGAAGGCTGGGTTGGTTGCGGCAAGAATCCGGTCGGCAAGAGGTGATGCCGAGCGAAGCGCGCAGAAGACGCTGTCACCGCCGCCGCCGTTCATGGACGCGTCGATTTCGAGCGCCTTGGCATGTGCAAGCTGGATGGTGTCGGACGACTGGCTGAATGCCCGCGCGACGGGTCGAGGC
>JAEYYQ010000305.1 GCA_023428365.1 Pseudomonadota bacterium
GGGCACGGGCCAACACATCGGCAAGGGGCTCGAACAGTCCCGAACGGTAAAGTGCTTCTGCTTGGATTGCTGTAAAAACGGCCTGGTTGGCACCCGCTGGCGTCCCGGACGTCGACGTCATCAACCGCCGCCATAGCCCATGCATTGTCGGCGACAGCGGCGGCAATTCAAGCCGCGCCATCGATTGTTCGGTCGTCTGCAGATCGAGACCGGTCCACAAGTCGAAGGGCAAGCCAGAACCATCGTTCGACATCGCCGGCGCGAGGTCCGACCGAGTGATCGGCGCTGGCACCACGGATGGCAGCGGTGTCCGGTCGATCGGCGCGGCGCTGCCCCACGGCTGCGGTGAGGGCGATCCCCAGGGCTGTTGGGCTGCCCGCTCTTGCGCTCGGGCGCGTTCGGCATCCCGATCGGCAAATGGCCGCCAGTTATCCTGCGCAGCTCCCGGCACGGAGTGCGACACCAAACCCACGCAACAGGCGGTGATCAAGGCGGCGACGTGTGAGCGGTTCATCCCCCGGTCCCGGAAGCAGTACTCTCTTGACGGGCTTTAACGCCATGTATGGGGGTAGACACTTCTCGCTGCTCTGGCTCGAAATAAACGGCAAGCGCGAAGAGTCCGCCGTAAATGATCAGCGCCAGCACGCCGGTAATCATTAAGAATCGAAATAGGCTGGGCATGAAAAGAACCTAACCAAGAATCGCCCTAAACCGCAAGGTGACGCCGCAAGGCGATCGGGGAAAGCCAATGTTCCGCTTGACCCCGAGGACGAGATTTGCTTTGCGCCACCAGCGCATACACTGGCTTTGCGGCGGTATTGTTTCCGGTCGATAGTTGTGAAACGGTCGGCCACACTTCATCGTCAGGAGCACGCCTCGGCGGCTACGGTCATGGTTCGATTCGGTTGGAAGGGAAAGCAGCGGGATGCCGGCATGACCGTGCGGGCTCAGGCTATACGATCAGCGCTGGGGTCGAAGTCGATTGTGATGGTCGGCCTGATGGGCTGCGGCAAAAGCTCGGTTGGCCGCCGGCTCAGCCAGATTCTGGATCTACCATTCGTGGACGCCGACGAAGAGATCGAGGCCGCGGCCGGCAAGACCATCAATGAAATTTTCGCCGATCATGGCGAGGCGCATTTCCGCGACGGCGAACGCAAAGTCATCGCGCGCCTGCTGATGCACGGCCCCCAGGTTCTGGCCACCGGTGGCGGCGCGTTCATGAACGCCGAAACGCGGCAAAACGTTAAGAATGCGGGCATTTCTGTCTGGCTGCGTGCGGATTTGCAGGTCCTGATGCGGCGCGTCATGCGGCGCGACAACCGGCCACTTCTCAAGAATGTCGATCCGGAAGCTCGCATGCGCGACCTGATGACCGAGCGCTATCCGATCTACGGCGAGGCGGATATCACTGTCGACAGCCGCGAGGTGCCGCACGACGTCATCGTCGATGAGGTCATATCGTTGCTTCTGGCTGGGCCGCTCAGCGACGCCGTCGATCAATGCAATCAGCCGGCGACAGAGCCTGGCACAACCGGATGAGTAAGATCAGATGACAGCTTCGTCCGGCCCCCATCGCGTGGCCGTCTCTCTTGGCGCACGTTCCTACGAGGTGCTCATCGGCCCCGGCCTTCTTGCCTCGGCCGCCGAGCACATCTCGGCATCGCTTGGGACTTGCCGCTGCGGGATCGTGACCGACCGGAACGTCGCCGCCCATCATTTGCAGGCCGTCGAGAGTGGACTTGCGGCTGAAGTGCGTCTTGCTGGAACGCTGACGCTCCCGCCTGGCGAGGCCACCAAGTGTTTCACAGAGCTGGATAAACTCTGCCAGAATCTGCTCGAACTCGGCCTCGAACGGGGTGACGCCGTCATCGCGCTTGGCGGCGGCGTCATTGGCGATTTGGCCGGGTTCGCGGCCAGTATCGTTCGCCGTGGGATGCGCTACGTCCAGATCCCGACATCGCTGCTGGCCCAGGTCGATTCATCGGTCGGCGGCAAGACAGGCATCAACACGCCGCAGGGCAAGAACCTGATCGGCGCCTTCCATCAGCCGAGCCTCGTCCTCGCCGACACAGCGGTATTGGGAACTCTCCCGCCACGGCAGATGCGCGCCGGATACGCGGAGGTGGTCAAGTACGGGCTTCTGGGCGATGCAGCCTTCTTCACTTGGCTGGAAGGCAACTGGCCGAAGTTGTTCAGCCATGATCAGGCGGCGCTGCTCCATGCGATTTCACGCTCGGTTGAAATGAAGGCTGAGATCGTTGCCCGTGACGAGACGGAAACCGGCGACCGCGCTCTACTCAACCTCGGTCACACCTTCGGCCATGCTCTGGAAGCCTGGACCGGATATTCGGATCGGCTGCTGCACGGCGAGGGCGTGGCAATCGGCACGTGTCTCGCGTTCCGGCTGTCGGAGGAACTTCAACATTGCCCACCGCAGACGGCTGCACGGGTCGCCGCTCATATGAAAT
Source organism: Pseudomonadota bacterium (assembly GCA_023428365.1). GTDB lineage: Bacteria > Pseudomonadota > Alphaproteobacteria > Rhizobiales > Hyphomicrobiaceae > ZC4RG25. The sequence goes on from JAEYYQ010000305.1 coordinate 2,469, forward strand.
CGGTCGGCCTGCCGACGCGGATCGCGGATATTCCCGGCGACCATCCGTCCGCCGAGACCATGGTCCGTTTGATGCGGCAGGATAAGAAAGTCCGCGCTGGGCGCATGACCTTGATCCTGGCACGCGGCATCGGGGATGCGTTCACGACCCGCGATGTCTCTGAAGACGATCTGCTCGCCTTCCTCAACCGGTCGCTGACCTAGAACCGGTTCGCCGCGCAATCCCTGCGGTCCATGCTATCTTAGGACGTTCTCGGTAGTTTCCGGGAGCCTTGCGACCGATCACGAGCGTCCACATCGACATGGAAGTCCTGCCGACCGTTTTGCTGGTGCTGATCCTCACCCTTGTATCAGCGTTCTTTTCTGCCGCGGAGAAGGCGCTGACGGCGGCTTCCCGTGCGCGTATGCATGATCTGGAGGAGGAGGGCAGCCGAAAGGCGATCCTCGTCAACCGATTGATGGCGAGGCCCGAGCGGGTCGTTGGAACCGCGCTGCTGGGTAAAGCCCTCACCATTCTTCTTGCGGCATCGCTGACAACCAGCTTGCTGATCCGCATGTACGGTGACATCGGCGTCGCCTACACCGCACTCCTGATGACGTTGATCGTCGTTATATTCTGCGAGGTGCTGCCGAAAACATTCGCCGTCGCGTATGCCGATCAGGTTGCACTGTTCACCGCGCCAGCGATGCGCATGATGATCCCTGTGCTGTGGCCGCTGACGTCGACGGTGCAATTCATCGTGGCGCAACTGTTGAAACTGACGCCGGGCACGCGCGACGATGACGCCAACATCCTGGCGCCGCATGACGAATTACGCGGCGCAATCGAGCTTCAGCAGAAAGAAGGCGCCGTCGCCCGCGGCGATGCCGACATGCTGGGCGGCGTGCTCGATCTTCTCGATCTCAAGGTCCTCGATGTCATGGTGCATCGGACCAAAATCGCGACGCTCGATCTGGATGATCCGCCGCAAGCCATCGTCGACGCTGTCCTGAAGGGCCAGTACTCCCGCGTGCCCGTCTGGCAGGACGAGCCGGAGAATATCGTCGGTGTACTGCATATCCGCGATCTCCTCGCGGGTCTCGAGGCAGTGGGCTGGGATCCTTCGAAGCTGGTGATCAAGGAGCTTTGCATCGAGCCCTGGTTCGTGCCCGACACCACCGGCCTGAAAGACCAGCTCAACCAGTTCCTCAAGCGGAAGACGCACTTTGCCCTCGTCGTCGACGAGTACGGCGAAGTGCAGGGCCTCGTGACGCTGGAAGATATCCTGGAGGAAATCGTCGGCCAGATCACCGACGAGCATGACGTTCAGGACACCGCGATCAGACCTCAGACTGACGGCACCGTGAACGTCGACGGCAGCCTGGCGATCCGCGACCTCAATCGCCATCTCGGGTGGGATCTACCCGACGACGAGGCCACGACGGTCGCCGGACTTGTCATCCATGAAGCGCAATCGATCCCCGAACCCGGTCAGGCGTTTACGTTTTATGGCTATCGCTTCGAGATCCTGCGCAAAAGCCGCAATCGGATCACCGCGCTCCGCATCAAGCCGATCGCCGCGCCCCAGGGTCAACCGAAACCCGTAACACAGAGGTGAGA
>JAEYYQ010000335.1 GCA_023428365.1 Pseudomonadota bacterium
GAGGATAGGCTCGCGTCGAATACTTCTTTCAATCGCCAAGATGCGGATCAGGTGCCCTCGGCAAACCTCATTATGGCGAATGCATCGAGCGGTGTCGGCGTGGCGCCATCTATGATCAATTCGCTGAGTACCTGGCCGACGCCGGGGCCGAGCTGAAAGCCATGTCCGCAGAAGCCGAACGCATGAATGAGACGATCCGTGGTCGCGCTGGGGCCGAATACTGGGAGCATATCCATGATGTAACCCTCGATGCCGGACCAGACGCGGATGACCTGGGTATTGACCAGCGCGGGTACGACCTCAACCAGCCGCGCGATGGTTGCCAGCGTCTTGGCGGGTGGCACCGGTGCGCGGTTGGCGACGGGATCGGACGCCCCTCGCGGATAGCCTGAAACGATAACGTTTCCGCGCGGGATCTGGCGGCAGATGACGACGCCATCGACCAACTGCACCGACGGCACCATGAAATAAGGCAGAGGCTCGGTCACGAACTGCGGCGGCCCGGCAGCGAACATCGGGGCCGTTTCACCGAATATCTTGGCGATGTCGAGTGCCCATGCCCCAGCTGCATTGACGAGGAAGTCGCTTTCGATCACCAACTCGCGATCCGTCACGACGCGGAAGCCGGTGCCGGTTTTCTCGACCGAGATAACCTTGGTCCCCTCATAAATTTCAGCACCGATCTGGCGGGCCGCGCGAGCAACCGCCGGCGTCACGAGACGCGGGTTGGCAACGGCGCAACGCGGGGAATAGCTGGCTGCGACAGGGCCGCCGGAGAGCCATGGCCACCGTTTGGCGATCTCGGCCGTGCTCAGCATCTCGACGTCGATGCCATTCGCGAGAGATTCTTCCGCGTAGTGCTCGAGCTTGTCATGCTGGTCGGCGTTGTAGCCGACGTAGAGATGGCCGGTGCGGAGATACTCGCAGTCGGTGCCGATCAGCGCGGGAAGTTGCTCCCACTGCTCCTGCGCGCGGAGCGACAGAGGGATCTGTTTGAGATAGCGGCCTTGTATCCGGAGATTCCCGTAATTGACGCCGCTGGCCTGTGCGCCGACGGAGCCTTTCTCCAGCACGACGACCGAGTGCCCACGGCGGCGCAAATGATAGGCCGTCCAGCAGCCCATCAGTCCTCCGCCGATGATGGCGGTTTCTGTGCGGATGGTGCGCATCTAGGCCTCCGTCGCCGGAGTAATGGCGAGAGGTTTGACCGGTGCCTGGGCTCGCAGGTAGCCAATCCGCTCGAGTGGCATGCCCGATGCTGCCGCCGTGATTTCCGCGGCCGCGAGGCCGCAGAACCGACCTTGGCAGCGCCCCATTCCGCAGCGCGTGAATGCTTTGGCACGATTGATATCGTCCGGTGGCAGATCCAAGGCCAGCGATTGCCGCAGTTCGCCGACCTTGACGTTCTCACAACGGCACAACGTCGTGTCGTCCGAGATCCGGGAGACCTCCTGTACCGGCCTTGCGAATGCTTGCGCCAATCCGCGCTGGAAGCGACGCAACCGTGACAGCCGGCGGCGCATTTTGAACAGTTCAGGGCCGGAGGTCGAATATCCCAGATCGTTCAGGACGGCGGAGGCGGCGATCGTTCCACTGAGTTCGGCTGCATCCGCGCCGCCGATCATCGCGCCATCGCCCGCAAGATAAAGCCCCCGGGCCGCACGGCCATAGGCGTCGGTTTCGGGGAGCCATTGCCGGAACGTAGCGTTGAAGGTGAGTTTTGCGCCCGCCAGCTCCGCGAGCTGAGTTTCCGGCTTGAGGCCGAAGCCGTACGCAACGGCATCACATTCAATCCGCTGCGGAGGGCCGTCGCCCTGCGTGTAGACAACCGATGAAACCGATTGATCGCCTTCGAAGGCCAATAGCCGGACCCCGTATTTCATCGGCGTTCGGGCGGATTTCAGGCGGCTCATATAACCCAGACCGCGCAACAGCGTTGGAACGTTGGAGGCGAGATTTCCGGCAGCCAAGGCTTTGTTCTGCAGCGAGCTGGTATCGAGCACCGCCGCGATTTCGCAGCCCATTTTCTTGTATTGCAGTGCCGCGAGATAGAGCAGCGGAGAGCTTCCACAGAACACCACGCGGCGGCCGATGAGACAGCCTTGGTCTTTTAACAGAACTTGCGCGCCGCCGAGCGTAAACACGCCGGGTTGTGTCCACCCGGGGATAGGCAGGATGCGATCCGTCGCGCCGGTGGCCAGGATCAGGGCGTCGAAGGGAACGATGCCGTTTCCATTCGGCCCCTGCGTGTAGAGCTTGCCATCGAAGACGCCCCAGGCGGTCGTTCGGCTGCGATAGTCAGCTGACGTGCGAAGTTTGGCGAAGCTCTCGTGCAGCCGTCGGTACTTCATGGCCTCGGAGCCAAGCAGGCTGTCCATGTCCAGCCTGAGATCGGGCGAGGGCATGCGATAAGCCTGCCCGCCAGGCCGTTGGCCCTCGTCGATAATAATCGGGGAGATGCCGCGGCTGACCAGACGTTCGCCCGCGGTGATACCCGCCGGGCCGGCTCCAACGATGACAACATCAGCCATGGCCAGGAAAGCCTTCAGGTGCGCGGGTGCGTACGGCCATGCCGTCGATCAGCGGCGTGGTGCATGCGCGGATACGGCCGCCGTTATCGAGCCACATC
>JAEYYQ010000437.1 GCA_023428365.1 Pseudomonadota bacterium
TACAAAAAGGCCTTCGGCGCTCGCGAGGTATTCCGCCAGCCGCCCGATGAAAAGGGCCGCACGATGCACGTTCATTTATACATCAACGGCGGCTCTCTGATGCTCTGCGACTTTTATCCGGAACACGGCCATGCTCACGAGAAGCCGGCAGCCTGCACACTTCATATGAAGGTCAATGACGTCGACAAGTGGTGGCAGCGAGCAGTTGATGCAGGAGCCGAAGTCGTATTGCCGTTGCAGAAAATGTTCTGGGGCGACCGCTATGGCCAACTCCGCGACCCATTCGGAATGACGTGGTCCATGGCCCAGCCCAGCGATTGAGTTCGCTGACGTTTCACTCCGAACATCGGACAAGCATGGGCTGGCGCACAGGCGCCAGACCATGCTGTCTGTCTTTCTGGTGCTGCAAATTGATCTGACTATTGCCACGGCGCAGGGTAAGCGCTTCGTCATCGGCGCCCGTCTCACATCGCAAAAAGGCGAACGGCAACCATGGATCTGTTGCAGCTTATCGTGACGCTGGCTGCCTCGCTCGGCTCCGGAATGATGGCGGGACTGTTTTTCGTGTTCTCCGTCGTGATCATGAAGGCTCTCAGCCGCCTTGCCCCGGCAGAGGGAATCGCTGCTATGCAGTCGATCAATCGGGTGATCCTCAATCTCTGGTTTTTCGCGGTATTCTTTGGAACCGCGCTGTTCGGTTTGCTTCTCAGCGGGATCACCTTGTTCCACTGGCATAGCCCTGCCAGCGGATTTCTGATCGCAGCGACGCTGCTTTATCTTGGCGGCTGCATCATCGTAACGATCGCAGGGAATGTTCCCCTCAACGATGCGCTGGCGGCAAAGAACCCAGCCGATGACGCTGCTGCTGCCTTCTGGTCCCGGTATCTCGACGTGTGGACGCGCTGGAACCACGTCCGCACCGTGACCTGCGCTGCCTCGTCTATTCTTTTCACACTCGCAGCCTGCCAGCAGTAGGCCCGCTAAGGCTCACACGCCCTCAAGCAGAACTTCAAGGTCGAGCGACGATCGCTTCCCCAGATCATTGCTGTGCGCCCCCATAAACGCGGCGGCCGCCGCCCTTCCCTCGTTGCGCAGCATGATAAGGAACTCCCACTCAGCGTTGAGCTTTGAGGAGTAGCCGAGTTCGGTCATCAGCTCGCTGGAAATCCGGTGGATACGCATGCCAGCCCAACGCGCGCCTTCATCGCTTCCCGCATCGGCGACGCTTCTGAGTAGCGCGACCATGCGCAGCTCTTTCAGAAGAACGGCGTTGAACGACACTTCATTGAGGCGATTGAGAATATCGCGCGCTGCTTTAGGCGTACCCGGCCGCTCGACGGGATTGATCTGAACCAGAATGGTATCCTGGGAGTCACACTCCCGCACCAGCGGCGTGATCGTCGGATTGCCAGCATATCCGCCATCCCAATAAGCCTCCCCATCGATTTCGATGGCCTGAAACAACGTCGGCAGACAGGCCGAAGCCAACAGAACGTCCGGCGATAAATCGCCATTCCGAAAAACGCGCCCTTTGCCGGTACGCACATTAGTTGCAGTGACAAAAACCTTGATTGGTCCGTCCGAGAGACGACGGAAATCGACCATCTCAGCCAGGATGTCATGCAGTGGATTTACGGCGCCCGGATTGAGGTCATAGGGGGAGAAAACCCTGGCCATCATATCCATGGCGACGAATACCGGCGAATGATCGAGCGTCCAGCGACCGAGCAGGACATCGATCGGACCACGCTGAAACGGGCTATAGAGCGCCGCCTGCGACACCTTCCTCCAGAAATCCTCCAGCTTTTGCCTCGCCGCGGCAGGACCGCCTTTGGCGTAACCGTCGGCCAATACAGCGGCGTTCATGGCACCGGCCGACGTTCCGGAAATGCCATCGATCCGTAACCAGCTTTCCTCAAGCAAACGGTCCAGCACGCCCCATGTGAACGCGCCATGAGCTCCTCCGCCTTGTAACGCCAAATCGACGAGAAGGGGATCACGCTTTGCCTTTTGCCGGGTCGTTAATCGCATTGTCAATTTCCACATTTAAGGCATGTATTGGGTGTTCACGGAGCAAGCCATGCCGGCGCCCCTTCGTGTATATTAGGTCAGCGCCAATACCGCGCACATGAGGACATTCTGAGCATGACCCTGGATCGGCAGCTCAAAGCGATGATCGGCATCATGGCGACCATCGCGCTATTTTGGGCGCTGTCAGCGGCGAGCGCGGTCTTCGCCCCCGTTGCCTTGGCCTTGTTTATCATCGCGCTGGTCTGGCCGTGGCAGGAATATCTGCAAACCCGAATGCCCAAACTGCTCGCCCTGGCAGTTTGTATTCTGGCGACCGTGATCGTTTTTCTCACCTTGATGTCTCTCGTCATTTGGGCCTTTGGCCGGGTTGGCCGGGGCGTGATGACCGACGCAAGTCAATTCCAGGCATTTTACGATCAGGCGACCACTTGGCTGGAAAGCCACGGCCTTTCCGTAACGGGTATGTGGACCGAGCATTTCAATGCATCTTGGATATTGCGAAGCCTACAGCAAATAACCGGGCGTCTGAATACGACCTTGAGTTTCTGGTTGATCGCGCTCGTTTACGTGATCCTCGGCCTGCTCGAAGTCGACATTATGCGGCGCAAGGTCCAGACCCTGAGCAATCGCGAGGCCGCGCGGATCCTGATGGACGGCACGGCGCTGACGGCGGCCAAGTTCCGCCGCTACATGCTGGTTCGCACGCAAATGAGCATCCTGACCGGATTGTTCGTTTGGCTGCTCGCCACGGCCTTTGGCCTGCCCTTCGCGACCGAATGGGGCGTGATCGCCTTCGTCCTGAACTACATTCCGTTCATCGGACCGTTTATCGCAACGGTGTTTCCGACCCTTTTCGCAATCGTTCAGCTCGGAACGTGGCAGGCGGTTGCCGGCGTGTTCATCTGCTTGAACATCGTGCAATTCGTCATCGGCAGCTATATCGAACCGCGCGTTTCCGGAAATGCGCTGTCCATGTCGCCCCTTATCGTACTTTTTTCAGTCTTCTTCTGGACCTTCCTTTGGGGATTTTTTGGGGCGTTTATTGGCGTCCCAATAACCATCGCCGTGCTGACTTTTGCAGCCCAGAATCCGAGCAGTTACTGGCTCGCCCATTTGCTCGGTGGCACCCCGCCCGAAACAGCCAACCCAGGGGAAGCTCGCTAACCTTTCAGAGAAATACCTCGGCAGCGAGGGCAAGCTCAGGAACGTGTCAATTCTAGTTTGCGTTGAATTTATCGATTTATCGCGGATGGAGGCCAGTCATGGCAGTGTCACTCGAAGAAGCCGCCCAAGTCATGCGCGAGGCCATGCGCGAAACGGTCAAACGGCATTGGGTTTGGTATCTCATCCAAGGCGCACTGATGGTCCTTGCCGGCGTTCTGGCGTTGATTTACCCAGTCATTTCGTCAGTCGCGGTCATCGTTTTCCTCGGCTGGCTGATGATCATCTCCGGTGTCGTTCAAGGCATCAGCCTGATTGGTACAACCCACGTCCCGCACTTCTGGCTGCAGCTCATCTCAGTTGCGCTGTTCGTCATCGTCGGGCTGCTGTTTTTGCGCAATCCGGGTGAGGGACTTCTGACCCTCACCCTGCTGCTGATCGTGCTGTTCATGGTCGAGGGGATTTCGAAAGTCATTCTTTCCCTCACCATCCGGCCGTTCCCGAACTGGGGATGGGTCTGCGCCAGTGGCGTCATCGGAATCCTGCTGTCACTCTACCTCTGGGCCAGCATCCCCGTGACCGCCGTTTGGCTGCTTGGCGTCCTGCTCGGCATCGCACTGATCAGCGAAGGTGCCGCGCTTGCCTACCTTGCCTGGAAGGTCAACGAAGCTTAAGCGGACTAGCTTCGCTCTATACCTGCAATATCGATCCGCTCCGGAAGGAGAAGATCGAGACAATCGTTCGCGCCAGCCGCCAGCGTTACGATATGGAAGTGTGTCGGCACCTGATCCTGAACGCCCATCACCGGCGATGGCGCTGAGATGATTCTGACATCGCCGCAATGGCCGATCCAATCCGTGTGGCGATGACCGTGCATGACAACAGCGCGGCGACCAAGCGACTTCAACTGGCGCACGAACCACGTGCCGTTGACGAGTGCCGTGCCGACGCGTTCGGAAAACGCCTTTGCGCGCATCGGATACTCCATCAGATGATGGTGCAGTGCCACGATCCACCGCGCGCGGGGGAATTGTTTCACCACCGCCGATAATCCGTGCGCCTGTTCGGCAGAAACCATGCCCAGCGCGTTCGTGAACGAAAAATGCGTATCGGCATTCGAATTGAGAATGATGACGCCCAGCCCGTTGTCGGTTTCGGGAAGCGCGACCATCGGGAAGAGATCATCCCACAGCCGGTTGAGCTTGGCGGATAACAGAAACGCACCAGTATCAGCGAATTGCGCAATCATTTCGCGGTGCGGAGCCAGCGCCTCGTTCAACGTTCTGCTGGTATCGTGCGAACCGTGCTGGATGATGCGAACGCGATCACCCTGCAGGGCAGCCATTGCTGACAGCGTCCGGACTTGGCGCAGGCGTTTTCCCGGACTAAGCGGAAGATCGAGACGCGCCGGATTGGCCCGGTCGACGATATTCACATCGTGATTGCCGGGCAGGATCAACATGCGCTCCGCCAATTGCGGGTGCCGCGCGACTGAGTCGAGAAACTCGGCCCATTCCGAGGAAATTCCGGCATCGGTCATGTCGCCGCTGATCAGAACGAGATCAAGCGGCTTGGCCGCATGTATGGCGTCGAGACGATCCAGCACGCGATGCAATCGGTCGTTGCCACGCGGCCCCGCACGCCCACTCTCGATGCGAAACCCGTAGTTCTCGCCGACGATGTGAATGTCGGACAAATGCGCCACCCGCCATTCGCGTGCGCCCGGAGCGGCCGTATCGAACGTTTCGATGTCGAGCGGCTGATCCATCGTGGCGTCAGCGATGCCCCAGACCAGCGCGGCCACAGCCAGGTAGCTGCACACGATCACGATTGCATTCGCGAGCGCAGGCATCACGAGCCGAAACGGATCCCAGAGATCCGCCAGCAGGCCGGTCCATCGGGTCGACGGCCACGCCATCAAGGCAACCACCGTGGCAAGAACAGCCAGGATAACACCCGCTCCGGCGCCCGCAATTGCGCGCAGACGGGCGCGCTTCTGTGGCGTCAGCCGATGATCGAATGCTTTCTCGGAAAGGTGCCGCAGCGCTTCGCGGCACAGCACGTACCCTGGCTTGATGGCTAGCGCATTGAGCGACCAAAAGCTGGTTTCGGCTTCCCGCAGCAGAGGACGCCAACCCAGAATGCCAATGGCCGCGACAACCAGCAGCGTCAGCAGAGTCCAAAGGCCGGCGAGCGCAAAGACTTTGTCTGCAACCGATATGAGCCATGCGCTCGCCACCAGCGGCGCTAGACCAAGTAAAACGCCGGGAATAACAATCGTAATTATCCAGGCGAGCAACAGCTTGGTCAGGCTGATCTCAGCCAGCATCCCACCGGCGAGCATGAACAACGATTTCTTCTTCGGGCTTGAAATATCGTCTTCTGCGTCGCCCTGGCGCGGATCGACGAGCAAAGCCTTTCCTTGCAGGGCAGGCAGGGGCGGACCAGATGGTATCTCCGATCCTGTCATGGCGCGCGTCCTCTCGTCAGTGGTCTGATCGCGTAGGTCTTCCTGCATAGTGGACCATATCGCGTGTGGGCGCGAGGTCGCGAGTTACTGCAATTCACCCTTATCAATTTCCTCTGAGAGCCCGGAACTGCCGTTTCCGGAACCATCCGCTTGCGCCATTGGTTGTAACGGCAGTGGCAAACCCATTACCGGAGACGACCGCATGCAGAGCAAACTGCTTCACGACGACGCCGGGCAGCGGACCTTTGCCGTGGTGCTTGAGACTGGCGAGGAAGTGACGGCCTGCCTGCAAGCTTTCGTCGACCAAGAGAAGGTGACTGCCGCTCAACTGACTGCCATTGGAGCGTTTAGCGACGCCGTGCTGGCCTACTTCGATTGGGAGCGGAAGCAGTACCACCCAATCCCTGTGATCGAACAGGTCGAGGTCGCGTCCCTGAACGGCGATGTCGCAATAGGCCCCGACGGCAAGCGCGCCTTGCATATCCATTTGGTACTGGGCCGGAGGGACGGTTCAGCCCTCGCAGGCCATCTTACGAAAGCACATGTCCGACCGACCCTCGAAGTGATCGTCACCGAGTCACCGGCACACCTGCGCAAGGTCCACGATGCGGAAAGTGGCCTTGCGCTCATTCGTCCGGAGAGCTGATCGTCACTGCGCCGTGAGCCCGCCATCGACGACAACTTCAGTTCCCGTCATGTACTTGGCATCGTCCGATGCCAGAAACACGATCGCACGAGCCACGTCATCGACTTCGCACAACCGGCCGAGCGGGTGCAGTCCGCGAGTCGCCTCCCGGGCTGCCTCGTAGCTCGCCCCCGACATGACCTCGGCACGCCGGCCGAGGGTCTTCTTGCCCATGTCCGTTTCGATCACTCCGGGATGGACCGAGTTCACCCGAATGCGATCCCCCTTGCGGCCGAACGCGATTGCCGTCGATTTGGTGAATAGCGTCACGCCGCCCTTGGTCATCGAGTACAGTGCATCGAGTGGCGAGCCTACGATCCCGGCGATGGACGATAAGTTGACGATGGCGCTTCCGTGCGCACTGGCACGCGCGCTTTCGCGCAACATTGGCGCCGCCAGCTTCGTGCCGAGAAACACGCCGGTCATATTGACCGCGACGAGCTTGTGCCAATCCTCCAGCGTGGCTTCCTCAAAATCGCGCGCGAGGAACGTACCGGCGTTGTTCACCAGAATATCCAGCTTGCCGAACCGTTTGGCTGTTGCCGTGAGGGCCGCTCCCCACGCCTCCTCCTTGGAAACATCCAGATCGACGTAAATGGCCTCACCGCCAGCGCTCGTTATTTCGTCCGCGGTCGCACGGCCCTGGTCCCGCAGAAGATCGGCAACAACGACACGCGCACCGGCCTGAGCCATCAGGCGGGCCGTTTCAGCACCGATCCCGCGCGCCCCTCCGGTAATCAACGCGACTTTGCCATCCAGCCTGTTCATTGCACGTCTTCTCCCCGATCGGATGCGATCGCTCATCCGCGATTATGGTTGCCCTTCCCATTCTGCAACCCACAGGCCTGGATCATAAACTTGACAATAATACTCAACTATTATTAGTGACGGAATACATCTTGAAGTGTCGGTCGCGGGGATCCGATGTCTGCCGGAAAGCATCCATATCTGGTGGCTTGAAACGCCGTTCCCGCGGCAATCGCAACAGCCACGCGCAGTCCAAGAATTGTGCTGCTGTTCCAGGTTGGGTTAAGGCATGACACAGCACGCACGAGCGGCATTCTGCAGAGTTTCTGCGGCCACCGTCGGATTACGTCGGACTATTGCGTCAAAACGCGCCATACTTACGTTGGCGGCGATACTGAGCGTCGCGGCGGCATTGGGCCTTACCCCGCC